>NZ_LOKY01000035.1:0-13054 GCF_002211315.1 Rhizobium sp. R693
AACTTCATCTTGCCAATGCGATGGCGGCGAGCGGCATTGTGTTTGAAAGGCATCGTTGCAAAAAACCAGTTATTGCACTTGCCGCTCATCTACGCCAACGCAATTAACGATCCGCGCACCAAGGTCGCACGGAAGGACTCCCAACCGCGTTTCTTGTGATCTTAGTGTTCTGGCTGGCGTGGTTGTTCGCGACGTTCGGGCTTCAGGCGCCGCCGAATCTTACGGTTGTCTGCATCATCCTTGTATGTGCGGTCTCTGTTGCGGGAGCGGTATTTCTGATCGTGGACATGGCGCACCCCTACATTGGCGTGATTCACGTCTCGGACGAACCATTGAAATCCGCCCTTGCTAGCATTGGCGAGAGGTAGTGATTGATTCAAATGGTGCCGTCAGGTGGGGAAAAGCTTCGTCGGAGTCCTCATGCCCCGCGCCCCTGGCGTTCTCGGCGACAGGAACCGTGCCCGCAATCGATCGCGCTCTGCAGTTGCAATCATCTCCGGATCTTTGCCCAAGAGTTTGCAGCTGACGAACGTGTTCTACCGCCCGGAACGGGTGCTATTTCACGTCCACGCGGAATTATAGCTCCACGCTTCGCAGGCTTTGACGTGGGCATCGTCGGCAGGCATAAATTCAAGCGAAGTCAGTTCCGTTATCTTGTAGGTGCGCCGCGTGCCGCAGATCGTGCCGCGGTTCGCGAAGACCTCAACAACACCTCGGTCAAAAAACAGCGTCAACCGTTCGAGCCGCAGCGGTGCCGAGCAATATTTGATCTCACCAGTATCCTCCGCTACCGCCAACTCGAGTCGGCCATCGGTGTGAACCAAGCTGAAACTTTCGCCCTCCGCGCCCCGCCCGACGATCCGAATTCCATCCAGATCACCTGCCATCGACAATTCAATTGGCCGACCCGGCTCGCAATCAAACCCGAAGGGGGAAGTTTGCGGGAGTGCGGCTGCCCGCAGGCGCTGATAACCCTCTTCCGGAACCATTGTGAGACGCGATTGGACGTCGAGACCGAGCACCCGCGGTAGGGAGAGTTCACCGCTATACGGTGAACCAGCGGGCTTGCGGAATTCCCAATTAAAAAGCCAGGCAAAGGCTATTCGTCGCTCTCCCGCCCGGAAACTCTGCATCGCATAAAAATCGGTGCCGAAGTCCAATTCCTGCAGCTCGTCCGACAGCAATGCGAAGCGATCGTTCTCGAAATTCCCGACCTGCGCGTAAAGGAGATTGTGGCGTCCGGTCGCTGGTTCGGTATAGCCGACGAAGCCCATCACGATCACAAACCGACCATCGAGTTCGAAGAAGTCCGGGCACTCGACACAGCGCGCGCCATGCTGCCGGAAATGTTCGGGGGCTCGATAGAGAACCGACAGGAATTTCCAGTCATTACCGTCCACGGAGCCGTAAAGAAGGACCGCCGGGTCGCCATCGATCGCTGCCCCAAGCACCATTCGGTAAGCCTGGCGCTCCTCGTCGTACCACACCTTGGGATCACGAAAATCATGAGAGCTGCCAGGGGGACCGTCGACGAGCACCAAACGATTGGCTTCGGGGCGAAGCAAATCGTTTGATGGCACGACCCGTTTCTGCACTTCCTTGTAGTCTTTGAAGAGGTCATAGGCCGGCAGGCGTTCGGTGTAGTAGAAACTCAGTTTGCCATCGGGACCGACAAAGGCGCTGCCGGAAAACGCACCGCCCGTGGCCCCCAAAGACCAAAGGTTCTGTTCGGAATGCAGGAACACCGGAAGATGGCTCCAACGATAGAGATCGTCGCTGACGGCATGACCCCAGTGCATCGGCCCCCATTCGGACTCGACCGGATGGAATTGGTAAAAGAGATGGTAGCGACCGTCGATGAAACAAAGGCCGTTCGGATCGTTCATCCAGCCTTTAAAGGGCGAGAACCGCAGCTGCGGCCGGTTGGCGTCGCTTCCGTACCACTCCGGCCAGGATGCCTTGGACCGAGCTATGAGGCCGGCTTCGCCAACATCCAGGAAAGTCACGCCCTTGTCGGTCACTTGCGCAGGATCGAAACTATAAGACAGCGGTATTTCGATCGCGCTGTCGTCCCATTCCAGCGTTAGCGGACCTTCGGCATGATGCGTGTAGGAATAGAACTGGAAGTATGGCGGCAATGCCGCAATCCGGTAAACGACCCAATCGCCGACGCGCAATACGAAGGTCTCGTCGGTTTTCTCGATATCGGGTTTACCTGGCTTTTGCCGAGCCCAGATTTCGAACCGCGTCCCTCGCCGGGCATCCAATTGCACTCTGTTTTTCATTGGCGCCTCCTGTTGCGCAGACAGTGCTCGATAGCAGCGGTGACAAATGTCGACCTCGATCCCGAGCGTGATACAGTGACAAGGTCCCCCGCTCCCTTGCCATGATTTCGGCCTTCCCAGGTGAGGCGAAGCGAAAGTCCTTGTTGCCCCCGGCGAGATCGCAGCTCGACGGCCGTTTTGACGTGACGCCTGAGCGCACGATCGGTAGCCCAGCAAAGCGACTCGTGGCCGGAAATTAAGGTGCCGTTGCAACCTTTCTTTTCTTGCTCGGGTTCCGATCAAGGATTGGGAACGGTTGCGTTCAAGGTTCCGAGGTCGGAGAGTTGAGACTTTCGACTATGTCCCAAAACTTGGAGTGGCCCTAAATGCATTCACTATTTTGTCCATCTCAACATGTTCGTCACCGCCTGAATCTAGGACCACATTTCGTACCGATCCCTCTTGCACCAGGACTGCCGTTACTTCGAGCGCCTTCAAACTGTTGGTTGAAAGCAATGCGCCCACTTGCGTTGAAAAGCAGGCACTGTCTGGTGCATCACTGATTTGCGATCTCTCAGTCGTGGCCACAATGTGATTATTGGCTATGTAATTCCCGCTACCGGAAACCACGTTGATAATCACCGGCTTTGCGGCGATCGGCTTGATGTATTGAGTATCTATTGTTTCCGAGATGTGGTTCGCGATTACCGAGTTGTTGCTCCCGTCAATTCGCAAAAGACCGAACAGATCATCCAAGCCGTTGTCGTAATTCTGCATGGGCGCCCATGGTTCGCGATCTCGCAAAAAGTGATTTGAGGAGACCAGATTCTCGCAACAGTTATCGGCAAGAACCAACATTCCAGGATAAAAGGAGTGAAATCTATTTCCTGTCACCGAGGAACGGACGACGCGGGAAAAATAGACACTGCTAGCTCCTCGAGGAAATACGTTGTTTGAGGATACTAGAATGCCCCCGTAATTTTCAGCGTAAATGGAATGTCCCCTATAGCCGGCCCCTACAAAATTATTTGCTATTCTTGAGGCCTGACCCATGCCTTTCAGTTCGATACAGCTGCCGCACTCTGCAATGAAATTGTTGTCTATCGCGAGCGCATCTGCATCATGAACAGTAACTCCATGCTCCAGATAGATGAGACCCATCCCCGTTATTCGGAATGAGTCATTGGCGCTGCCTACATAGATTCCCGTTTTGCCATTCTTGTATGTATTTTCCGCATGGTCTTGCCCCGAACCATCGTCAATGAAATGCAGGCCGTCGATGCAAAAGTCAGCAAACTCCACAGAGCTTATGCGAGGATTTCCGGTGCGCTTAACATGAAACGCGGCTCCGGCCGCCTCACCGTCGGCGGCGTCCGGAGATGTGTCCACGCGTATGCGACTTCCGCCCGGCCACACTTCATGCCAGTGTGTCAGTTCGTTTGCTGGTACGTTGAAACGGATGCTCGAAGACGTGAACCCGTGTCCAGAGCCCACAATCTTCAGATAGCTGACGTCGATGACGACTTGAGTAACAAGGCGATAATCGCCCGGCGGTATATAGATAACTGCTCCAGGCTTTCCGCCATCATTTAAATCGGAAACCGGTTGCCTGCTTTTGATATCCGCAATGATGCTATTGATGACCGCTCCAATATCCTCATAGGGATTGCCTGCGGGATACTTCGTTACGTCGAAACAGTTTTCTCTAACCATTGTTAATGTTTCCTCGGACATTTCTTAGTCCACCACGAGGGTAGACTGATGTTCTGACTTGGTTGTCCCGAAAGGCGCCTTGGGAAATGCGTTCAGCACTCCGTTTGATCACCAGATGCTGGTGCGGGTGTCCGGATTAAAGAAGTGAAGTTCTTCTGCATCGACGGCGATGCGCGCGATGTCACCTGCGCGCACTGTGCTCTTCGGAGAAAAGCGCGCAACAGCAGCTTTTTCGTCGCCGATGTCGGTGACGGCGTCCGGGTCGCCAGCATCCACCCATGGTGCGTCGATATTCAGATGCACCATGGATTCACAACCTAGCGCCTCAACAACAGTGACCGGGGCCGAGATCTCGACCGAAGAAGGCTGGATTGTGGCGTCGTTCATGTGCTCGGGCCGCATACCGACAATGACTGGACGGTTAGACGCACTGTTCAGCGACGGACGGTATTCAAAGACCCGGTCAGGGAGTTCGAAACTGTTGTTGCCGAGCGTCAGCGTCCTTCCATTCAGAACGGCCTCGTACAAGTTCATTGAGGGCGATCCGATAAAGGCGGCGACAAAGACGTTGTCAGGGCGATTGTACAGGTTTTGTGGTGTGTCGACTTGCTGCAGCACGCCGCCTTTCATGACAGCGACGCGGTCACCCATCGTCATAGCCTCGACCTGATCGTGGGTCACGTAAATCGTAGTGACATTCAGTTTTCTTTGCAGGCTGGCGATCTCGCCGCGCATCTGCACGCGCAGTTTGGCGTCGAGATTGGAAAGCGGTTCGTCCATCAGGAATGCTGCCGGCTTGCGAACGATCGCCCGTCCCATTGCAACGCGCTGGCGCTGGCCGCCCGAGAGCAGCGCTGGTTTACGGTCGAGCAGAGCGGTCAGTTCGAGGATGCGCGCCGCCTCGTCCACGCTGCTGGCAATGTCGGATTTTGACCACCCTGCCATTCGCAGTGGAAAGGCGATGTTTTCGCGGACCGTCTTGTGGGGGTAGAGCGCGTAGGACTGGAACACCATTGCGATATCGCGATCCTTGGGATCGACATGGTTGACAATCCCGTCGCCGATCCTGAGTTCGCCGCTGGAAATAGTCTCCAGGCCGGCGATCATACGAAGCGCCGTCGACTTCCCGCACCCCGACGGGCCCACAAACACCATAAACTCACCATCGCTGATATCGAAGTTAAGGTCGTGGATGGCGTGAAAATTGTTGCCGTAGACCTTGTTGATATTGCGCAGCTCTATGCCGGCCATGCTTCTGTCTCCCTCATCCCTTCACGGCGCCGAATGTCAGGCCGCCGACGATCTGTTTTTGAAGTGCGAGCGTTACGATGATGACGGGCAACGAATAGAGCACCGCGGCCGCCGTCATCGCGCCCCAGGCAAGCCCGTAGACTGAGTTGTATTCGGCAATGACGATCGGTGCCGTCTTGGTCGCTTCCGATGTCAGCAGCAGCGCATAGAGGAACTCATTCCAGCTGGTGATGAACGTGAAGAGCGCGGTCACTGCGATCCCGCCCGTCATGACCGGAAGGATGATCTTTCGGAAGGCCTGGAGCCTTGTGCAGCCGTCCATGCGCGCGGCCTCTTCAAGCTCTTTCGGGACGCCCTCGAAAAATGCTGACATGAGCAGGAGTGCCAAGGGGGCGGCCGCAGAAGTGTGGGCGAGAACAAGCCCTGGAATAGTGTCAAGCAGACCGATGGACTTCAAAAGCTGGAACAGAGGCACGCCCAGCGACACCGACGGCACCATGCGCGTGACCAGGGCGAAGAGCAGGAAAAGTGTTGTGATCCGGCGCCGATACTGGGTGGCGACGTAAGCAGCGGGAACGGCCACCAACAGCGAAAGCGCCGTCGTCAACACCGCAACGGTGAGAGAGCTGACGAAAGCTCTCGGCAAGGTCGAGGATTGCAGTACCTCACGAAAGTTCTCCAGCGACAGAACGGCAGGAAAGAAGCTCGGAGGGATCTGCTGGACATCGGCGGCCGGTTTGAGGGCAGTCATCAGCAAATAGATGTAGGGCACCGCATAGGACAGAACGAGCACAAGGGCTGCCGTGTTGATCAGGACTGCGCTGATGTCGAGGCGGGGAGCTCTATGCATGGGCCGGTCTCCAAATCTTCCAATAGGCAGCCGCCGCCAGTAGCATCATAACGATGAGGAACAGGGTGCCGGAAGCGGATGCCTCGCCGAGATCGCCGAAACGCACCATGCGCTGGTAGATGTTCATCGAGAACACTTCCGAGGCGTGGCGGGGGCCACCCTGTGTCTGTATCCAGATCAGGTCGAAGGTCTTGGCGGCATCTACGCCGCGGACAATGACGATGACTGCGATAACTGGCCGCATCAGTGGCAAGGTGACATGCCAGAACCGCTTGAATGCATTCGCGCCGTCGATCCGCGCAGCCTCAAGCAAGTCTTTCGGAACGTTCATCAACCCAGCATAGGATACAAGAGCGACAAAGGAGGTGGTCAGCCAGATATCGGCAAAGGAAACAGAGTAAATGACGATATCTTCGTTCGACAACCATGCGATCGCGTTCGGATCGCTGATCAGTCCCAAGCGGGCCAGGCCATAATTCAAGATGCCGATATTGCCGACCAGAAGAAATCGCCATAGCAGGCCAGCAACAATTGGCGGAACCATTAGCGGCAGAGCGAAGATCGTGCGGTGCCAGCGCGCACCCCCAGCCAAGGCCGAAAACAATAGCGCGGCGCAGAAACCGAAGGCGAACTCGAAAAACAACGCGAAGATCGAGTATTGAACGGTCCTCAGGGCGCTCTCCGCAACCCGTTTCGACGTCAATGCGTCGACATAATTCTGCAGCCCGACCCATTCGCGTATTTGAGGCGTGATCGTATCGACCTTGAAAAAGGAGTCGAATATCAGCAGACCAACCGGGTAAGCGACCAGCAGACCGAGGATTAAAGCTGCTGGCGCAAGCATGCAGAGCACAAATCGGTCTTCACCCGACATGTCCGTCTCCGAAAACTGATTGCGCGGGTGGCATCTTTATCCTCCCGCGATGTTGAGGAAAGTGACGGATTAGTTGAGGATGCCCTCAATTGTTTCCTTGGCTTCCTTCAATACCTCCCCGACGTCTGCCTTGCAGGTCAGCGCTTCCTGGACCGCGGGCAGGACAGCCTCGTCGACGATTTCCTGATATTTCTCGTTCATCGGCCGCCCCTGCGTCGCAGGCGCCCCCAGCGTCTCAAGCAACGGCGTGAAGTGTTCGTAGCCGGGTTTGCTGGCATAACTGCTATAAGCCGAGTTCGTCGCAGCAAGGCCGAGCGGAGCTTCGATACCCAATGCATTGTTGGCAATCGCGAAAGCAATGAACTTCTTTGCCGCATCCTTGTGCTGAGAGGTCGACGGAACGACATTGTACCAGGGGCCAGGAACGGCAGCGACCCCTGCATCGCCGGCGAGCATGGGCGCGACGCCGACCTTGCCGCTGACTTTGGAGTCCGCAGGCGTCATCTTGTAGGCGTGCGCCCAGAATTTCATCATCGCAGTCTTGCCCTGATAGAATAAATTCTGCGCTTCGCCCCAGCCGATCTCGTTGACGTTTTCCGGGACGGAATGATCGGCGCAGTGGGGCGCGATGTAGAACTCAAGCGCCTTCTTGTGCGCCTCGTTGTCGATGATGACCTTGCCATCATGATCGAGGATCACGCCGGGCGAGCCCGCCTGCAGCACATGCGCCATCCACTCCTCCGAGAAGGTGCCGATGGTGTCGGTGCCCCAGAAGTCTACCTTGCCGTCGCCGTCAGTGTCACGCGTGAAGAATTTTGCCATATCGCGCCACTGCTGCCAGGTCTTGGGTGGCGCAAGCGGATAGCCATATTTCGCTTGGAAGGCCTCTTTTTCCTCGGGCTTGTCGAAAAGGTCCTTGCGATAGAAGACGATCTCTGCATTGGCCCATGTCGGCATACCAATCGTCTTGCCGCCGACCTTTGCGTCGGCGAGCAAGACCGGCGGCAGATCCTTGCGCACGGCGTCTGTGAAAAGGGTGGAGAGGTCCTCGACATGGTTTGCGAACTTCGCGTTCCAGACCACGTCGATCGTCACCACATCGAAGGCCGATGAGCCCGATGCGATCTCGGCCGAGAATTTGTCGAAGACGCCCTGATAGGGTACGACGGTGAACTTCACTTCGATGCCAGTCTCGGCAGTAAACTTCTGGGCGACCGCCTTCTGAAGCATTTCGCCGCCACCTTCGACCAGGACATTGATGGTTTCGGCCTTGGCGGAGGCCGCAATGCAAATGAGCGCGAGCGCGCTGGCGCCAAGCAGTTTCTTCATCAGTTCCTCCCTCATTCGCCTGAAGCACTTGCATCAAGCTTTTTCCATTGGCGAGACCATAATCGCCATATGACGACGTTGTCAACGTGGATTGTCGACGTTGTCATAAAAAAATGTCGACGTTGTCATGCGTCTAGTTTACAACAGGTCCTTACATGGAGAATTGGCGGACATGGTGAGCATCGTCAGCGTCGCGAAGGCGGCCGGGGTTTCAAACAAGACAGTCTCTCGCGTCATCAATGGCGAGCCCTACGTGACCGAGGAAACCCGAGAGAGAGTGGAAAAGGCTATCCGGCACCTCGGCTATGTCCCTAATATGGCGGCACGCCAGATACGCTCCAGCCGCTCCAACACATTCGGGATCATCACGGACTTTGTTTCGACGACACCATATTCGGTAGATATCGTCCGCGGAATCCAAGATTGGGCCAACGCAAACGGCAAGACTATCCTGATGGCCAATACTGGCGGCTCGTCCGAACGAGAGGCGGAGGTCTGGAAAACTTTCCAAGCTCACCGGATCGACGGGGTTCTCTACGTGACGATGTACCATCGTATCGTGGACCCGCAGGCCGGCGACGTCAGCATTCCGACAGTGATGATCAACTGCCGACCACGGACAGATCAGCTATTTCCATCTATCGCGCCCGACGACTTTCAAGGTGCCAGGGATCTCACCCGCTACCTGCTTGAACGGGGGCATCGCAGGATCGGCTACATCAGGCTCAATCCCGTTCTCGTCGGGGCGCAGATGCGCCTCAATGCCTTTCGTCAAACCGCGCGGGAATTCGGCCTGGGGGAAGATGACCTTTTTATCCGTCTTGGAATGGAGGGACCGGTCGGGGCCGAGAAGAACTATGTTTTTTCGGCGGCGACCGAGCTGCTGCGACAAAAGCAGCGACCGACCGCGATCATGAGCGGTAATGACGAAATGGCGATCCAAATTTACATCGCTGCCTTGTCCCTAGGATTGCGGATTCCGCAGGACGTCAGCATCGTCGGCTTCGATGATTTCCGAACGGTTTCCATGGCGCTGAAACCGGAACTGACGACAGCGGCATTGCCATACTACGACCTCGGATTCCAAGGGGCGTCGTGGTTGAATGGAGTGGTCGCAGGCGAGGAGGTTGCCTCCTTTAGCCGCGTTGCGCCTTGCCGACTTGTCGAGCGCACTTCTGTTTGTTCGGTGTGAGCCCCTGCACATCGCGATGCTGATCCCATTCGCCTTGAGGGACTCGAGCCAACAATCAGCGAGGAGCCAATCGAGTGAAAATTCAGGCCCTTGATCTTCGGCGTATCGATATGAAAATCCCACCATGCGCTCCGGCTTGACCCCCGAGCAGAGCGGTCCTACAAGATAGACCATGGCAACACACCTCTGATTGACCGCGCCCAGCGGCATTGAGCGAAGCCCAGTCCTGCACGACACGGGGCCACTTCCCCACTTGCCAAGCCAATATCAGAGATTTTAAATGCCCACGCTCTACCTCATTTGTGGTCTGCCCGGTTCTGGCAAGACGTCGCTCGCCAAGATCATCGAACATGAAGCGTCCGCCCTCCGCCTGACCGGAGACGACTGGATGCACAAGCTTTACCCTGGCATCTCTACTCCGGAAGCCGAAACTGGTCCGTGCCGAGGTAGAGTTGAGAGCCTACAATGGCAGATCGCTCTGTGTGCCATCAGACTTCGGTGTAACGTTGTCGTGGATTGGGGAGTGTGGTCACGGGCAGAACGCGACACCTGCCGGGAGGAAGCTCGCGCAGCTGGTGCGCGCGTCGTCCTCTGCTTCCTTGACGTTCCCTTTGATGAGCTTTGGGACCGGGTCTCGCGGCGAAACGCCGAGCTTCCAGTCGGCACGTTCGAGATCTCGCGGGCGGACCTGCTTAGATGGACGAAGCTGTTCGAGCCGCCAACCGCCGAGGAGTTGGCGCTTTACGATCGGCAAACCCATCCAACCATCGCCGCCCTGACGTGACACGCCAACTGATACGGGTGGCAGGTGAGGTTCGATGACCACCCGCCGCTTTGTTCAAGGCTCGTCAACGCGCTCGAGCTCAAAGAAATATATCCGCTCGTCACCATTGATCGTCATCGCCCCCATGATCCTCTCCTCGTCGATCCGACGGAAATGATCGACGATCGGCTGCTCGTCATAGACCATGGCCGCACTCTCAACACCACCAAACATCATGGTCACCAAGGAGGCAACCGGCCCCCTCGCCCGAAACTGGAACTGAAGATAGGACGACAGGCTCCTCGCGACACTCGCCCTGCCAAGCTTGTGGAAACGAAGCGCCATGCCAATCGGTATCCATCGCGGATCGATGGCAACCAGCTTCCCCTTGTCCGATTGAAACAGCAAGGCATCTGCGCGCATGTCCGGCGTGAACCGCTTGCCGAACCAGCCGAGATTTTCCAACACGCCGTCGAAGGGATGGTCCGCCGGTATGCCGCGCCCTCTCCACAGCCCGATCATTTCGCGCGGCATAATCGGCGTCAGGCTTCGGAATTCCTCAAGCGTTGTTTGCTGTTGGCTCACCGGAAGACTTGTCCTTATGCTTGCGCTCTCTGGCCCGCTGCCTGGATTTGGCGTGGCGCCGGGCGAGCCGCAACTCCTCCAGCGTCGGCATCCACCAGCCACGGTCTCGTTCGCCCTGATTGGGTGGGGTCCGAGCCGGCCAGGTCGTCACCAGTTCTTCGAGCGTGCCCAATCGCCAGGATGCCCAGACATATTCCTCGCCATCTGCGGCGGGAAAGTAGAACCTCGTGACCATCGCCGGGTCGGCCAGCTCGCCGTCCGTGCCGATGAAAAAGACGACGCCGACATGCGTGCCGACCGCGCGCTCGAGGGGCGGAGCATCGTCGTCAGGGACGGGATATCGCTTCCGCCGACGTTCCCTGATCCTCGCCTTGAATGCCTCGTCTTCTTCAGTTCCCTTGATCGCTTCGCGCCGCGCCCGCCGGGCCTCCGGCTCGCTCCGTTCGGCGGCCGCCTCGATCGCCGACCATCGCTGGCGGAGTTCGGCGAATGATCGGTAGGGCACGGTCCAGAGGCGGCGATCGGCGTCCCAGCGTGCATGCGGGATTTCCCGGATTTCGTAGACGACGCTGCGTGAATAGGGCGTCCGAATCTCGAAGGCTGCGGGTGCTGCTTCGAGATAGCGACTCTCGATGGGCTCAAACGCGAAGGCGTCCCTCCCCTTTTCGTTAGCGAAGGCATCGGCCTGCGCCTCCATCTGAGCCCGCCAGCGGCCGATGCGCTTTTGAGCGGTGCGGCCGGGCACGAACCAGGCATTGAGCCTATCGCTCCACCGGGCACGCGGAAACGCCTCCCGAAACAGCTCTATCGTTATCCGGTCATGTGGCAGGTCGGTTGTTGCCCCCTCACGCGGGAGCGCGTCGGGTGTTTGCTTTGTTGCTTCGTTCATATGACCATCATCCGGAGATCACGCTGCGCGTTTTGATTTTCCAAGACGCTTGATCGCCTGTTCCAGCGGCGGCTCGCCATCACAATAGTCCTGCCAGGCAGAGCTTTTGGCAAGAAATGCCGGCACCGTGCAGACGGCAAACCGCTCCGGGTCGAGATTGGACTTTACCTACACCCAGGCAAGTGGCATCGAGACGGTGGCGCCGGGCCGCGCGCGATGAGAGCGGCGCGACGGCGGTGGCCGTGCGATCGTTGCGGAGATAGTCGAGGAAGATCCTGCCACCGCGAAGACACTTGGTCATCTTGATGAGATAGAGGTCGGGATTGTCGCGCGCCATCTGCTGGCACACGTCATGTCCAAAGCCCTTGGCACCTTTCACCGAGACGGCAGAATGTGCCTTTGTGGCGCTCTCGCCGCGACGTCGCATGATTTGGCAGGCGAGGTTCTGGTGGAAGTGCGCAGGTTCTTTTTGCTCGGAATTGAACGACTGGCAAACAGCGGGCTCGACCGAGATAATGCCGTGCAGGTCCTCTCGACGCTTGAGGGAGCGTATTCTGACTGCAAATTTGCTCGATGACCGTGCAATGTTTGATTGGCAGCGCAGCCCTTCGACAATAAAGACGGCATCATACTACGAACTATTGATCCTCGGGCTCGCCGCCGTTCCCGATCTTCAGGGCCGTCCAAAACTCACGCGTCACGAGGTTCTTAGAGCAAGCGTTCGAGGACCTCAACGCACATATGGCTCGTTTCTGATCGCTTCAACAGCTCAATGGCGTGCTTAATTGGGAATGACCTCCGCTCCCGGACTCCTTGCTCCGGGTAACGATCCACGATCTGGTCTTGGACAAGAACATGAACGGCGACACGATAATGATTGAAGTTTCCTTCTTTTGTGTAGTTGAAGTGTCCTATGGGAGATGATCTCGCTAGTCCGACTACGCCCGCCTCTTCAAAGGCCTCGCGTTCGGCCGCCTTGTGGCTCAGCTCATCGGGTTCTATCCCGCCCTTTGGAACCCCCCACTGCCCTGTACGTTTGCTTCGCACCAGCATTACCTGAGGGTCCGCACATTGTGGATGGCCAGGCAAATGGCAGCCGCTTGCGAAACTACTCTGTTGGCAATCAAAGGGTGATCCTCGATACGACGGCTTTGATGCAACATGTCGGTTATTGTCATGGAATCGTTAAAACCGAACACTTCGACGGCGCTTATGTCACAAAACATGGGGTAATCGCGGCGCGATCTCCTCAGGCCATTTTCTCAGTTGTTGCTGGTAGGGGTGGTTGCCCCCGATAAGATGGGAATACGGGCTCACGATTGGAACCGGGCCCAAACATCATTT
>NZ_LOKY01000036.1:0-6882 GCF_002211315.1 Rhizobium sp. R693
TTCGGGTTGGTCTCCAAAGCCTGTTCGCCGACCTTGAACGCCTCGTCGACCTTCCGGCTGAAAAACAGCGCGGTCATCAGGGCCTGCAGCGCACGGGTATTGCTTGCGTCCAGTTGGACCGCGCGCCTGGCGGTGCTTAAGCTGCGTTCGACCGGCGTCGGCGTGCCGGTTCTTGCATTGAATCGAAATCGTTCCTCGTCGAGGTAGACGAGTGAAAGCATCGCCCATGCGGTAGAGAAAGATGGATATCGCTCGACAGCCCGCTCGAGACAATCCCGCACGTTTGCATGCTGATCTACCGCCAACTGCGCACGATAGGCATAAAAGCCCAATGCGCAGGTGTAGGCCCCAACATCGTCAGGGGGAGGATTGACGGTATCCGCCTGGGCCATGATTCCATATGGCTGGGCAACTGTAGTCGCGACCCTATTCGCCACGTCGGACTGAATGCCAAACAGATCGTGGGCGTGAGTGTCGTCGTCATAGGTATTGGACCAGAGAATCCTGTCGGTCTCGGTATCCACCAGGCGTGCTGTCACGCGCACCCGATTGCCTGAAACACGCACGCCGCCTGCGAGCAAGAACCGCGCCCCAAACTCCCGGCGCACCTGCGAGGCAGGCACGCCCGGCGACAGCGATTTGGACGCCTCCCGCCCGAACACGTGCACCTCCTTGAAGCGAGGCAGGACGGTCAGCAATTCCTCGGTCAGGCCGACCGAGTAGAGTTGTGCTTGTGGCCCGTCGCCAAGATCGGCGAATGGGGCGACGACCAGCGTCGGGCCTCCCTCGGATCGGAGCGCGTTCGACCGGCCTGGAAGCAGGTGAGCGAAGAGGGCCACAGCGACAATACCAAAGCCGAGCATGAGGCCAGCTCCGATACCGAACGGCATCAGGCGCTGCAGCCGGAAGCGCGACATTTGAGGGACCGGTGCGGTGACATCGGCGACAGGGACGTCGTCGGCCTTGTCATTCCATACGAAGGACGGCGCGTATCCACCCTTGGGAATGTCGATCCTTATGGGATCATTCTGCCCTGCTACAAGGTAATAGCGTTCCAGCAAACGCCGTAGACGCCCAGCTTCTATGCGAACGACGGGATCGTCCTGCTTGAAACCTTCATTACGCTTGAAGACTTCGACCGCGATCGTATAGCCCTTGATGCGTTCTGCGCGGCCAGCGAGTGTTTCTTCCGTCACGTAGGTCAGAAAGGCGGCACTGCGACCAAAACGCGGGAACTCGGGGCTGGCAATAATGATGTCGAGTTGACGACGAATATCATCCGGAGCTGGAGGAGGGCGTGACAGGGTCGGCGCATCCTCGCCCCCCGATGGCAACTCGTTCTGCACGGCCTGCACCTCACCCGCTCTTGAGGATCGTCGCTATTGCAACTTATATCACCGTTTATGAATGCAACCTAGCGCAGAAACTGATCCTCGTCCATAAACATGGTCTGGCGGCAGACGCATTTCTCTTGCATCTGGGTCCCATG
Source organism: Rhizobium sp. R693 (assembly GCF_002211315.1). Classification (NCBI taxonomy): domain Bacteria; kingdom Pseudomonadati; phylum Pseudomonadota; class Alphaproteobacteria; order Hyphomicrobiales; family Rhizobiaceae; genus Rhizobium; species Rhizobium sp. R693. The sequence continues at coordinate 1,490 of NZ_LOKY01000036.1, forward strand.
CCCCGCATCAGGGCGAGTTTGGCCGTAAGATACTGTAACATACTTGCGCTTCCTGTGCTTTCGAAGACGATCCCGCCGGAGAGCGACGCCTCTGTTCGCTGCCGACGTTCAACGAGCCACAGGGATACGGTCAATGCGCACGACACCCATTAGAGCAATCCTCTTCAGCTCCACCATTCTCGCCCTCCCCGCCTCGGCGTCGGCACAGGAAAGGCAAGCATACTTTGGTGAAACGCACGTCCACACGGGGTGGTCGTTTGACGCTTACATTTTTGGCAATACGAAGACCACGCCAGCCGACGCATACCGGTACGCCAAGGGCGAAACAATCAAGCATCCGCTCGGATACGACATAAAGATCGACACGCCGCTTGACTGGATGGGCGTCACCGATCATTCCGAATATGTCGGGACCGTCGCTCTGGCCAACACGCCTGGTTCGGCAATCAGCAAGCTTCCGATCGCACAGAAGCTGATCGTGCGCGACCCGGCGGACATTACGCGCATCTACCTCTGGCTGGGAGGCACGATCGTTGACAAGAAGCCGATCGAGGAACTGATATCCCCGCAGGTTGCCGGTTCCGTCTGGAAGCAGAACAACGACATGGCCAATCAGGCGAACGAGCCCGGCAAGTTCACCGCCTTCTGCTCGTATGAGTGGACTTCGACGCCGAACAACCGGAATATGCACCGCAACGTCTTCTTCCGCGACTGCGCCAAGGTCCCCGAAGCACCCTACAGTTCGATCAATTCAAGCGATCCGTCGGACCTTTGGAACTGGATGGATGGGCAGCGCAAGGCAGGTAACGATCTATTGGCGATCTCCCATAATGCCAATCTTTCCGACGGTCACATGTTTCCGACCGACGTTGACGAGAAGGGCCGTCCTATCGACGCCGCCTGGGCAGCGTCGCGCGACCGTAACGAGCGTCTGAGCGAAATCAAGCAAATCAAGGGCGCTTCCGAGACCCATCCGACCCTGTCTCCCAACGATGAGTTCGCCAACTTTGAAATTCTGACCTACCTGCTCGGCGATCCTGCCGGCCGCTTCCCGACCGTCTCCGGCAGCTACATACGCCAGGCGCTCAAGGACGGGCTCTCGATGGCGGAAGCAAAGGGATTCAACCCCTACAAGACCGGTTTCGTCGGCGGATCGGACTCGCACAATACCGGCGTGCCCTATCGCCAGGACAATTTCTACGGCGGCCACGCCCGCAACGATGGCGAGATTAAGCAACGCATGTCGGGCTACGTTTTTGCAGGCCTCGATGTCAGGCTCGAAAACCCGGCCGGTCTCACCGGGATATGGGCCGAGGAAAACACCCGCGCCTCCCTTTTCGACGCCATGCAGCGCAAGGAAACCTTTGCCACCAGTGGACCCCATATCAAGATTCGGTTCTTCGGGGGCGCCAATCCAACCGATGTTGCCAAGTCAGACTGGGTGAAGGCCGCGTATGCGGGCGGGGTGCCGATGGGCGGCGACCTGCCGCCGCTTGGTGGAGCCAAGGCGCCGTCGTTCGCCGTCTGGGCGGTGAAGGACCCGACCTCAGGCAATCTCGACCGCATCCAGATCGTCAAGGGCTGGTCGAAGCATGGTCAGAGCTTCGAGAAGGTCTACGACGTCGCCTGGGCTGGGAACCGCACGCCCGATGAATTCACCGGTATCGTTCCGCCGATCGGCAGCACCGTGAACATCGCCGAGGCCAGCTACACCAACACCATCGGCTCGGTAGAATTGAAGGGGTCGTGGACGGATCCGGAATTCGATCCGAGCCTCGACGCCTTCTACTATCTGCGCACGCTCGAAATCCCGACACCACGCTGGACCACGATCCAGGCAAAGGAACTGGGGATTGCGCCCCCCGACAATGTCGCGGCGACAGTTCAGGAGCGCGCATGGAGTTCGCCAATCTGGTACACGCCGACCCCGGAATTGCGGGCGGCCGCCAACAAGGGCATGACCGTTGCCGACCTCAAGGAGCTAGGTGCAACGGCGCTTGATACCAAGGCACTCACCGACCTCATCGTCGGCAAGTCGAGCTGGGTTCGCAACAACGTCACTGGGGAAGTCTTCAACATCGCGTGGACCACATCGGGCCAGCGCCTTGTCGGCAATGTCAACGGCTCGATCCCGAAGCCCAGCGAGATCGGGGACGTGTTGCATGGAGGCCTGACGGGACAAGGTACCGCCTACGCCATCAAGGACGGGGCGATCGTCACCACCCTCAACAACGCGCCATACGAGGCAACAGTCTACAAGCTCGGCGACAAATATTACGCTGCCCGTAGCAACGAGTTCGGCTTCGCGAACTACGAAGTCGTGCCGACACCGCAGGAACTCGATCCATTGACCAAGCAGAAGGCACCGTTCTGAGCTGGAAGCTTCATTGATCGCGCGCTGACGAAAGTCTGCCGCGGTTGGACGGTTTGCTTGGGGTAATGGAGGGTCCCATGGTAGCTAAAACATCCATCCGGCTGCTTCTGAGCATCGGCAGTGTCATCCTGGCGTTTGCAGGAAGTGCCCAGGCCTGTGCCATCTGCTTCTCGGGGCTGGTGGTCACGCCTGGCCAGAAGCTCGACGCCGCAGATCAGGCCGTAGTAGCCACTCCAGTGGATGGGCAAGGTCGGTTTCGCGTCATGGAAATCGTCAAGGGGAACGGCACGGTCGGCGACCTCCTCGTTGAGCCCGGACTGTCAGCCCCAGTGGCTGAGGCGGTGATGTCGGTCGACGGCCTGACTGCCGGGAACGCAGAGGCAGCGAAACTCAACGAGAAGCCCTTGCTTCTCCTCCATGACACCGTGTCCGAGAAGTGGACAAGCCTGGGTGCAATGCCCGTCGATTTTGCCGGGTGGCTACGACAACTCGCGCAGACGAAGCAAAGCGTAGCGACTCCGAAGAGAATTTGGCCGCAACTGACCCTCACATCCTCGTATCTGACGGACGCAGAATGGCGCGCACGCATTGTCGTCGTCGCGCAGCAACTCGAAAGCCCTGAACCTTTGGTGGCCGAGATCGCTTATGGCGAGTTGTCGCGCGCACCCTATGGCGTGACCCGGCTGCTCAAGCCACAGCTCGATGCTGCCAAACTCGTGACCTGGACCAGCAATCCCACATTGGCTCCTCGACGTTCGGCCTACACGTTGCTGCTGGGGATCGCAGGCGGTCCGGGTACAGCCGTCGCACTTGAACAGCAAATCGACACGGCGATGAAGACACGAAACGCCACCAACCTTTCGGCTTTGCTGGCGGCCGATCTTGAGTTGCGTGGTACAAGCCGTATCGACTGGCTGGAGACGACCTTTTTCTCCGATCGCCAGCGGACCTTGCCGGAAATCCAGGCCGCTCTTCTCGCGCTGAGCGTCCATGGCGGAGCCGACGGTATCATCCCGCGCCGGCGGGTGATCGAGGCCTATCGATACTTCATAAAGGCGCGCAAACCGATGGCCGGGTTCGTCGCCATGGAACTCGCCGATTGGGAAGCGTGGGACGCGACCGCGGACTATGTCGCCATCATCCGCTCAAAGGCGGTGCTCGATCCCGCCGAGCGGTTTGCCATTCTCAGCTACCTCAAACGCAGTCCACTGACGACTGCTCAGGCAGCTTTAGGTCCTTCTGCTGATCAACAACAATAGGTGTCCCTATGAAGGTTCTGTCCGACGTTCCGAAAAAGAAGTGGCAGCGGCTTCTGAGCGAACCGCTCCTGCACTTCGTCGTTGTCGGCATGGTTCTGTTTGGTGGCTATCGCTTGTTCACCCCCGCAGCCGAGGAAGCCGCCGACCAGCAGAAAGTCAGTCTGACAAAGGACGACGTCCGGCAGCTTGCGGTGACCTGGCTGGCGCAGGGCCGGCCTGCACCGACGCCGGATGAGATGCGAAGCCTCATGGACCAGAAGGTCACCGAAGAGATTTTATTTCGCGAAGCCATCTCCCTTGGCCTTGATCGCGACGATGAGATCATCAAGCGACGGCTAGCCCAAAAAATGGACTTCCTGGCTGCCGACCTGGCGACGCTGGACGAACCAAGCAACGCTCAACTCAAGGAATGGTATGCCAAACGCTCAGACCGCTTCACGCTTTCGCCACACCTGAGCTTTCGTCATCTCTACTTCTCATTTGACAAGCACGGCGCGGCCGCTCGCCAGGCTGCCGAAGCTGCCATCCCTACGGTTAATGGCAAACCTGCGGATTCGCCAGAGGTCGCCTCGGTCGCCGACCCGTTCATGTTTCGGAACTACTACGGCGACGCCACGCCCGATCAGATGGCCAAGGAATTCGGACCGGACTTCGCCAAGGCTCTCTTCACCCTGAAACCGGGATCCTGGCAAGGACCCGTGCAGTCCGGCTACGGCTGGCATCTCATATGGGTGGATTCCATCGAGCCCGGACGGATTCCTGCTTTCGAGGAGATCACGCCTGCCGTCAAATCGGCATGGTTCGACGAGCGCTACACCGAGGTGAAGGCCAACGCCCTCAGAGAGATGCGTTCACGTTACGTCGTGACCTTGCCGACAGTTACTGCAGACGATTTGCAGGAGCTCGCGGTGCCGGCAGGGGCGGGTGCCCAGATTGAGTTGTCAGCCCAATGAGCGCTCGAATGAACTTGGCCAGCTCGCTTTGCCGTTTGCTGTTTGGGGTCGTCGTGGCAGCCGTCGCGTTCGTCTCGACCGCCATCGCCCACGAGATACGGCCTGCCTATCTGCAGATCGATGCGATGGCGGCAAACCGCTACAAGGTCGTCTGGCGCACACCCATGCTGTCAGGAATGCGGCTACCGATCGCCCTGCGGTTTCCGCAGAGTGTGCGCAACGTGACAGAGCCGGCCGAACGCGAGCTTCCAGATTCGCTTGTCGAAACGCGGGTGATCGAAACGGACGGCGGGGGCCTCGCAGGTAAGCGTGTCGAGTTCGTCGGTCTGCAGGCGACGATTACCGATGTGCTGGTCCGCGTTCATCTGCTGGATGGCACCGTCGAGACGACGATGATCCATCCATCCCAGCCCTTTCTCGAATTCGCTGCCACGCGCAGCCCGCTAGATGCAGCGAAGGTCTACTTCGTGAGCGGTTTCCAGCACATTCTTCTCGGTGTCGATCACCTGCTTTTCGTCTTCGGTCTGCTCTTCATCGTCCGCTCGCGGTGGATGCTGGTGAAGACGATCACCGCCTTCACGGTCGCCCATTCCATCACCCTTGCCATAGCGACACTGGGCAAGGTCGAGATTCCGGCGCTGCCGCTCAATGCGATGATTGCACTGTCGATCCTGTTTCTGGGTCCCGAGATCGTCCGGGTGTGGCGTGGTCAGACGAGTTTTACGATCCGCCATCCCTGGATTGTCTCGTTTGCCTTCGGGCTGCTGCATGGCTTCGGATTTGCGAGCGGACTGACCGCACTCGGCC
>NZ_LOKY01000037.1:2500-6461 GCF_002211315.1 Rhizobium sp. R693
GTTCTGCCCAATGTCCGAGCCCAGTTCCAATGACGTCGTGAATGGCCTAGCCGGCCGGAAGCGAAAGAGGGGCTGGAGGTAGGAAGGAAGCTTGTCGCTCTGAGTTGATCATTGTTGTCATCCTTCGGGGTGGCTCTGATGATGACTTGATGGCCGTTGCCTGACCGCGCGGTCCCGGATTTAATCTCGAGAAGCTGGTCTTAAAGATAGACTGCAAGCGAGCTGCTCGGCGTAGCTCCAATAAAGCAGATCTATCGAACACGTCGATGGCATCTGAATGATCTTGATGTAAAAGGTATCAAGATTGTTGGGCCTGACTGCGCGGCAATCGCAAGATTGTCCGTATGGTCAGATTTGGCACCCCCCGCGGCGAAGCCGTCGGGACAAGGTTTGCCAAATCCAACTAAAGATGAGCATTGGCAATGAGAACGATTAAGTGTCGTAAGGGCATTTGGTGGATGCCTTGGCATGCACAGGCGATGAAGGACGTGATACGCTGCGAAAAGCCGTGGGGAGCTGCGAATAAGCTTTGATCCATGGATCTCCGAATGGGGCAACCCACCTTAAATGCTTGGAAAATCATTCTGGTTGGCTGGGCCTTGCGAGGGAAACTTCGTAGGGCGGTAGCCCGTCGCCGGTTATCCGGCGCGCCGTCCGCAGGCCATTGGCCGTGCGGACAGAACCCGAGTGGTTTCCAAGCATTGTGATAAGGTATCTGCACCTGAATACATAGGGTGTAAGAAGCGAACGCAGGGAACTGAAACATCTAAGTACCTGCAGGAAAGGACATCAACCGAGACTCCGCAAGTAGTGGCGAGCGAACGCGGACCAGGCCAGTGGCAATTGTGGTTAAAGTGGAACAAGCTGGAAAGCTTGGCCGTAGTGGGTGACAGCCCCGTACGCGTAGATACCATGATTGTCCTAGAGTAGGGCGGGACACGAGAAATCCTGTCTGAACATGGGGAGACCACTCTCCAAGCCTAAGTACTCGTGCATGACCGATAGCGAACAAGTACCGTGAGGGAAAGGTGAAAAGCACCCCGACAAGGGGAGTGAAATAGAACCTGAAACCGGATGCCTACAAACAGTCGGAGCCCGCAAGGGTGACGGCGTACCTTTTGTATAATGGGTCAACGACTTAGTGTAACAAGCAAGCTTAAGCCGGTAGGTGTAGGCGAAGCGAAAGCGAGTCTGAATAGGGCGATTTAGTTTGTTGCATTAGACCCGAAACCGAGTGATCTAGCCATGAGCAGGTTGAAGGTTGGGTAACACCAACTGGAGGACCGAACCCGCATCTGTTGCAATAGATTGGGATGACTTGTGGCTAGGGGTGAAAGGCCAATCAAACTCGGAAATAGCTGGTTCTCCGCGAAATCTATTTAGGTAGAGCGTCGACCGAATACCCTGGGGGGTAGAGCACTGGATGGGCTATGGGGACTCACCGTCTTACTGATCCTAACCAAACTCCGAATACCCAGGAGTACTAGTCGGCAGACACACGGCGGGTGCTAACGTCCGTCGTGAAAAGGGCAACAACCCTAACCTCCAGCTAAGGTCCCCAAGTCATGGCTAAGTGGGAAAGGATGTGAGGATCCCAAAACAACCAGGATGTTGGCTTAGAAGCAGCCATCATTTAAAGAAAGCGTAACAGCTCACTGGTCTAAATAAGGGTCTTTGCGCCGAAAATGTAACGGGGCTGAAGCCATGCACCGAAGCTGAGGATGTGTAGCAATACACGTGGTAGCGGAGCGTTCCGTAAGCCTGTGAAGGGACAGTCGTGAGACATCCTGGAGGTATCGGAAGTGCGAATGTTGACATGAGTAACGATAAAGAGGGTGAGAGACCCTCTCGCCGAAAGACCAAGGGTTCCTGCTTAAAGTTAATCTGAGCAGGGTTAGCCGGCCCCTAAGACGAGGCGGACACGCGTAGTCGATGGGAACCACGTTAATATTCGTGGGCCTGGTGGTAGTGACGGATTGCTCAACTTGTAAGGTCTTATTGGATTGATCTTGCAGGGACGCGGTTCCAGGAAATAGCTCCACCGTATAGACCGTACCCGAAACCGACACAGGTGGTCAGGTAGAGTATACCAAGGCGCTTGAGAGAACTATGTTGAAGGAACTCGGCAAATTGCACGCGTAACTTCGGAAGAAGCGTGACCCCATGATACGCAAGTGTTGTGGGGTGGCACAGACCAGGGGGTAGCGACTGTTTATCAAAAACACAGGGCTCTGCGAAGTCGCAAGACGACGTATAGGGTCTGACGCCTGCCCGGTGCTGGAAGGTTAAGAGGAGAGGTGCAAGCTTTGAATCGAAGCCCCAGTAAACGGCGGCCGTAACTATAACGGTCCTAAGGTAGCGAAATTCCTTGTCGGGTAAGTTCCGACCTGCACGAATGGCGTAACGACTTCCCCGCTGTCTCCAACATAGACTCAGTGAAATTGAATTCCCCGTGAAGATGCGGGGTTCCTGCGGTCAGACGGAAAGACCCCGTGCACCTTTACTATAGCTTTACACTGGCATTCGTGTCGGCATGTGTAGGATAGGTGGTAGGCTTTGAAGCGGGGACGCCAGTTTCCGTGGAGCCATCCTTGAAATACCACCCTTATCGTCATGGATGTCTAACCGCGGTCCGTTATCCGGATCCGGGACAGTGTATGGTGGGTAGTTTGACTGGGGCGGTCGCCTCCGAAAGAGTAACGGAGGCGCGCGATGGTGGGCTCAGACCGGTCGGAAATCGGTCGTCGAGTGCAATGGCATAAGCCCGCCTGACTGCGAGACTGACAAGTCGAGCAGAGACGAAAGTCGGTCATAGTGATCCGGTGGTCCCGCGTGGAAGGGCCATCGCTCAACGGATAAAAGGTACGCCGGGGATAACAGGCTGATGACCCCCAAGAGTCCATATCGACGGGGTTGTTTGGCACCTCGATGTCGGCTCATCGCATCCTGGGGCTGGAGCAGGTCCCAAGGGTTTGGCTGTTCGCCAATTAAAGCGGTACGTGAGCTGGGTTCAGAACGTCGTGAGACAGTTCGGTCCCTATCTGCCGTGGGTGTAGGAATATTGACAGGATCTGTCCCTAGTACGAGAGGACCGGGATGGACATATCTCTGGTGGACCTGTTGTCCTGCCAAGGGCATAGCAGGGTAGCTACATATGGAATGGATAACCGCTGAAGGCATCTAAGCGGGAAACCAACCTGAAAACGAGTATTCCCTATCAGAGCCGTGGAAGACGACCACGTTGATAGGCCGGGTGTGGAAGCGCAGCAATGTGTGAAGCTTACCGGTACTAATAGCTCGATTGGCTTGATCGTTCTCATTGATCATGTTCATCACAGTCGAAAGACTGAAAATGACGCCTAGACGTGTTCAAGACTAAAAATGAGGGTAGTGACTTCGAGAAAGTCACGGCCTCGCCAGCTTCTCAATTGTTGCGCTTCGCTGACCTGGTGGTTATGGCGGGGCGGCTGCACCCGTTCCCATTCCGAACACGGCCGTGAAACGCCCCAGCGCCTATGGTACTTCGTCTTAAGACGCGGGAGAGTCGGTCGCTGCCAGGTCTGCTAAACGCAACAACACATGCGCCGGATGTCGAAGATATTCGAACATGTGAAACAAAAGATAATCTTCTCATCATGAAATGACGGCCCAAGCCGACAAAAAAGGGCCGCCTAAAGCGGTCCTTTCTGCTTTGGGCCCTATATGCAGAAGGAAAGATCGGCGCACCGCACAGCTTGTCTGATGGTGCGTCCCTTACATGAGACAACTTGCTTCGCAAGTTGCTCAGGAAGAAGGCTTAACCGCCAAGCGGTTACGCCGCCGCGATAAATCCCAACCGGATTTACGCACACCGGATAAGCCGCAAAGCGGCTTACCTAGAGGACGCGGGGTGGAGCAGCCCGGTAGCTCGTCAGGCTCATAACCTGAAGGCCGCAGGTTCAAATCCTGCCCCCGCAACCAA
>NZ_LOKY01000038.1:0-5640 GCF_002211315.1 Rhizobium sp. R693
GGCCGAGTGCGGTCAGTCCGCTCGCAAATCCGAAGCCATGCAGCAGCCCGAAGGCAAACGAGACAATCCAGGGATGGCGGATCGTAAAACTCGTCTGACCACGCCACACCCGGACGATCTCGGGACCTAGAAACAGGATCGACAGTGCAATCATCGCATTGAGCGGCAGCGCCGGAATCTCGACCTTGCCCAGTGTCGCTATGGCGAGGGTGATGGAATGGGCGACCGTGAAGGCGGTGATCGTCTTCACCAGCATCCACCGCGAGCGGACGATGAAGAGCAGACCGAAGACGAAAAGCAGGTGATCGACACCGAGAAGAATGTGCTGGAAGCCGCTCACGAAGTAGACCTTCGCCGCATCTAGCGGGCTGCGCGTGGCAGCGAATTCGAGAAAGGGCTGGGATGGATGGATCATCGTCGTCTCGACGGTGCCATCCAGCAGATGAACGCGGACCAGCACATCGGTAATCGTCGCCTGCAGTCCGACGAACTCGACACGCTTACCTGGGAGGCCCCCGCCGTCCGTTTCGATCACCCGCGTTTCGACAAGCGAATCTGGAAGCTCGCGTTCGGCCGGCTCTGTCACGTTGCGCACACTCTGCGGAAACCGCAGGGCGATCGGTAGCCGCATGCCTGACAGCATGGGTGTGCGCCAGACGACCTTGTAGCGGTTTGCCGCCATCGCATCGATCTGCAGATAGGCAGGCCGTATCTCGTGGGCGATGGCGGTCCCAGCGAGCACAAGGACTAAGACGACGACGCCGAAGAGCATACGCCCGAGAACGGTGGACAATATCGGGCCGCCCCTCATTGCGCCGATACCTCAAGCCCAAGATTGAACCCAGGTGGCACCTGTAGGTCCTGAAAGTCGGCGGCTTCGATCGGTGGTACGACAACCGAGTAACGCGACCGCATTTCAGCAAGCGCCGCATTCTTGATTTCGCGATACTTGTCGTCGATCCAGCCCGCCTTCACGTTTGGCATCACCTCGGCGTAGGTTGGAATGCGACCGGGCTCGATGGAGTCGATCCAGACGAGATGCCAGCCGTAACCCGATTTGACCGGTCCGACCCATTTGCCCGGCGTGAGCTGGAAGAGAGCCCTGGAGAATTCCGGCCCGAATTCCTTCGCCATCTGGTCGGGAGTGGCGTCTCCGTAATGGTTCTGGAACATGAAGGGGTCGCCGATTGCGGCAACTTCGCTCGAGTCCGGAGACTTCCCTCCGATGAAAGCCAGAGCTGCTGCGGCGGCCTCCTTGGTTTCTTTCCCGTGCCGGTCCGTCGAGAAATAGAGATGTCGGAAGGTTGCATGTGGAGGGAGCGCGAAGGTCTCGGAATTCCTGTCGAACCAAGCCTTCATCTCTTCGTCGGTCGGCTCTTGCAGGGAGGCTAGGTCGGTGGCGAGAAAGTCCATCTTCTGCGCTAGCCGTCGCTTGATGATCTCATCGTCGCGATCAAGGCCAAGGGAGATGGCTTCGCGGAAGAGGATTTCCTGCGTCACCTTCTGGTCGACGAGACCGCGTACCTGTTCCGGCGTCGGGGTCGACCTTCCCTGCGCAAGCCAGCTTATCGCTAGTTGCCGTACGTCGTCCTTCGTCAGAACGATCTGGTTTGTGTTTGCCGCGCCATCCGTTCCGGGCGTCAGCAAATGATAGCCTCCAAACAGCAACGCTCCAGCGGCGACGAAGTGGAGCAGCGGTTCGCTGACGAACCTCCGCCATCTCCCCCGCGATTCATGTGCGACGCCGTCTGCATTGCCCAAGGGCTCAGGTCTTCCGGGAGGCAGTTTCACTGGCATGCCTCCTTATCGAATGACAGCCTGGACTTCGTAGTTCGCGTAGCCGAATTCGTTGCTTCTGGCGGCCACGTACTTGTCGCCGGACGTGTAGACCGTCAGCTCGAAAGGACTTCCATCGATCGTCGTGATGATGTGGCCATCCTTGATTTCATAGTCGGCCGACGATCCTGACGTGCTCGGGTGCATGATCTGCAGAACGTCGTCCGCGGTGGGCTGACCTCCGTTCAGCTCGGTTATGACGCGCTGACCATGCTCTCCGAACAGGACATCGAAGTTCTGGTCAGTGACCCTGTTGCGAACTTTGAACGTCTTCCCAACGACGAGTTCCTTCAGTTGATCGTTGGTGAGCGCGAAGGCTCCTGCTTTGGTCAGATCTTCGACGGTCAGGCCTCGCTCGGCCTTGGCGACAGCCGCGGGCGTCGGGGTGTACCAGATCGGCGACGTCCAGGCGCGTTCCTGAACCGTGGCGGCCACGCTGCTAGGCGGCAGGATGCCAAGCTTCACGGCGTCGTAGGTGCTCCAGCGCGGCGTCGGGATCTGCAAGACACGGGTGTAGTAGAAGGCGTGCAAGCTCGGGTCAAACTCCGGGTCGGTCCAAACCGCCTTCAGTTCCACGGCGCCGATATCGTTGGTGTAGGTCGCCTTGGTGATATCAACGGTGCTTCCCACGGGAGGGAGTTTGCCCGTAACCGGATCGGGCTGGCGGTTTCCTGCCCAGGCGACGTCGAATATCTTTTCGAAGATCTGCCCCTGCTTGGTCCAGCCCTTGACGATCTGGATGCGATCGAGATTGCCGTCGTCGGGATCCTTCACCGCAGCGACGATGAAGGTGGGGACCTTGTCGTCGGCCGCAGGAAGATCGCCGCCCATCGGAACGCCGTCGGCGTAGGCGGTTTTGGCCCAGTCCGCATTGGCAAGAACTCCCTTGTCGTAGTCCCAGCCGCCGAACATGCGTGCCTGGATCCGTACGCCGCTGGTGGCATAGACCTCCTTGCGCTGCATCGCGTTGAAGATGGAATCACGGGTGTTCTGTTCCGCCCAGACGACGGTCAGGCCGGAGGTCCCGGTCTCCATGACGTTCATGCCGGATGCGACTTTGCCCGCCAGTCGTGAGGCCGGCGTCGCGTCGACGAGCCCGTGATCGCCGAAGAAGTTGGACTGCGAGTAGGCGGTGGCGGTGTTGTGGGAGTCGCCTGCTCCGACCACCCCGAACTTATAGGGGTTGTAGCCGCGGGTCGCCTGCATCGCCAAACCGTTCTCGTAGGCTTCGCGTGCGTAGCTTCCATGCAGCTTGGAGGTGCTGTTGTCGATCCCGATCAGGTAGTTCATGATCTCGAAGTTCGCGAACTCGTCGTTCGGCGACAAATCCGGATGGGTCTCCGAAGCGCCCTTCACTTGCTTGAGTTCCGTCAACGGCTCGTTGGTCATGCGCTGCTGCGCCCAGGCCGCATCGAGGGGATTGCCCTTGCTGTCGACATCGGTCGGAAACATGATGCCGTTGGACAGGTTCGCATTGTGGGAGATGGCCAGCACCTCGTTTCCGGCCTTGCGCTGGCCGTCCATCCACGTCCATAGGTCTTCGGGATGGTCTGAATCCAAGGCAGAGAACGGCATCACCGGGACCTTTGCGCAGTCCTTGAAGAAGACGTTGCGATGCATGTTCTGGTTATTGGGCATTGATGTCCACTCGTACGAGCAGAAGGCGGTGAACTCGCCCGGTTTGTTGTATTTGTCGGCGATGGCGACGTTCTGCTTCCAGATGGACCCGGCGAGTTCCGGCTTCACCAGTTCGGTGAGCGGCTTGCCGGTGGCAATGCTCCCGGCCAGGAACTGGAAAATCTTCATCGCGCTATTGTCTTTGGTGACCTTCAGTTTCTCGGCAATCGGGAGCTTGCTGATCGGAGACGTGGGATCGTTGGCAAGACGGATGACGCCGACATATTCCGAGTGATCGGTCACCCCCTGGAAATCGAGGGGCGTCTTGATCTTCACGTCGAAGCCCGCCGGATGCTTGATGGTCTGCCCCATCGAGTACTGGTACGCCTCTTCCGGCCCCGTCACTGTGTTTCCAATGATGTAGGCGTCAAGGGACCAGCTCGTGTGCTGGTGGGTCTGCCCGAAGTAGGCGTGGCGTTCCTGTGCAAAAGCTCCGGCCGCGGCCAGTGCGAGGATGGTTGAGGAAAGCAATAGTATGACCCGGTTTGACCTGCGCATGTCTTGCCCTCGATTGCGACTTGGGGATGAAAGTTTCGCGTCAACCTGTGAACAGCGGGGCGAAAGCGCAAGGTATGTAACAGTAACATACTGTCCCGCAGCATGTAGTTTCGGGACAACGAGTTCCGCCGTTTCGGCCGAAGTACGCGGCTTCTTGGGCTCAAAGAACTTCGGGGCAGCTCTTCAACTATCTTTATGGACGATGACCAGTTTCTGCAGTAGGTTGCATTCGTGAACGGTGATGTAATTTGTAATACAGATGACCCTCAAGAGCGGGTGAGGTGCAGACCGTGCAGAACGAATTGCCGCCGGGGGGCGAAGCTGTGCCGTTATATCGTCCTGCGCCGACTCCGGACGAGATCCGTACTCAGCTCGACGTCATCATCCTCAGCCCCGAGTTCCCGAAAGTTGGTCGTAGTGGCGCGTTCCTGACATACGTCACGGAAGAGGCTCTCGCGGGTCGTGCGGATCGCATCAAGGGCTACTCAATTGCGGTCGAAGTGTTCAAGCGAAGTGAAGGGTTCACCCAGGACGACCCCGTCGTTCGGATAGAGGCTGGGCGTCTACGGCGGTTGCTCGAGCGCTACTACCTTGTCGCAGGGCAGCATGATCCGATTAGAATCGACATTCCCAAGGGTGGATACGCGCCGTCCTTCGAGTGGAACGGCGCGTTTGAAAGTAGTCCTGCGGAGGAAACCACGACACCTGCATCGCGTGGGCTTCGCGTCCAGTTTCCCCGCTTAATGGCAGTAGCAATTGGAGTTGGCGCAACGCTCGGCATTGGTATTGTCGCACTCGCCTTCTCCACCCACCTGTTGTCCGGCCGGTTGAAGGCGCTCCCCGAGGGAGGTCCGACGCTGGTCGTCGCCCCATTCGCCGATCTTGGCGACGGGCCACAAGCACAACTCTACTCGGTCGGCCTGACCGAGGAACTGCTGACAGTCCTGCCTCGCTTCAAGGAGGTGCACGTGTTCGGGCGGGAGGCGTCCAAATCGCTGTCGCCGGGCGTGCCCGCCTCGCAGGTGCGCCACGAGCTTGGGGCGCGGTTCTTGCTCGCAGGCGGCGTGCGCGTTTCAGGCAATCGGGTGCGCGTGACAGCACGTTTGGTTGATACCGAGACCGACAAGATTCTCTGGTCCGATACCTACGACGACGACACTCACACGCGTGAACTGTTCAGCATCCAGTCCGACGTGGCGAATAGGGTCGCGACGACAGTTGCCCAGCCATATGGAATCATGGCCCAGGCGGATACCGTCAATCCTCCCGCTGACGGTGCTGGAGCCTACACCTGCGCATTGGGCTTTTATGCCTATCGTGCGCAGTTGGCGGTAGATCAGCATGCAAACGTGCGGGATTGTCTCGAGCGGGCTGTCGAGCGATATCCGTCCTTCGCAACCGGGTGGGCGATGCTTTCACTCGTCTACCTCGACGAGGAACGATTTCGATTCAATGCAAGAACCGGCACGCCGACGCCGGTCGAACGCAGCCTAAGCACCGCCCGGCGCGCGGTCCAACTGGACGCAAGCAATACCCGTGCGCTGCAGGCCCTGATGACCGCGCTGTTTTTCAGCCGGAAGGTCGACGAGGCGTTCAAGGTCGGCGAACAGGCTTTGGAGACCAACCCGA
>NZ_LOKY01000039.1:0-4972 GCF_002211315.1 Rhizobium sp. R693
CATCAACAACGCAACATGAAACAGCGGTCCGCACATCCACGGTTTAGTACTCGTCCCGGTTGAACGATGCTCGCCCGGGCGTTGTTGAGCATGTCAAAAAGAGCTTGACCAACGCAATGCGATTAGACAACACCATCTAGACTGCTGGCGACGCTCTCGCCCGGCCTGACGTTTCGCCTGGATTGGCTGTGCTATGCGCTCACTGATCGCTGTCGTTCGCGCCATAGATTTTTCCGCACCTTGCGGGGCGCCGCACTTTTAACTGGCGACATCCAAGGGCGGCAACATCGCCCTGGTCGACGGGGTGGTCAGCGGATCGCCTCGTCATCGTCTTGCCGGATGGCTCGGGCTTCCGGGCAAAACGTTGCCTGGGTCGTAGGCGCGTATACTTTCAAAGCGTATAGTTGTATATCTTCCGCCGGCGGCGCTATGCGCGGCAAAGACGTGGAAAAACGCAGCTATTACTCTTTCCCAATCTTCTGGCGAAGATCCCTATTGGCATGGCGCAATAGACCACCAATCACGCTCTCTAACCAATTCGCAGCCATATTCCTTGGCTCAAACTAGAGACTTCCCTCTTGAGTTAGGCAAGCTTTGCAGCCCTAGCGCGACTAGCGATGGGGTAGTGTCTCTCCAACCGTCAATTCCGGCGGGAGGAAGAGGAGAGATACAATGAAAATCAAGGGCCTAGTAATTGCAACCGTGTTTGCTCTTTCATCGGTTTCCGCAGTCTTTGCGGCCGACAACTTGTCACAGACCTTCCAGAGCGGCTGGGGCAACCAAGCCGCTACGGGCCAGGTGGGCCGCAATAACTACAGCCTTACCGGCCAGCTCGGTGGTTGGAACAGCTCGACGACCGTTCAGTTCGGTAGAAACAACATCTCCGGTACGGCCCAATTCGGCTTTGGTAACAGGTCTTATACTGAACAATTAGGCAGAGGAAACGTCTCTGGTACCATCCAGTCCGGCTTCGGCAACAACGCTCAGACATATCAGCAGGGCGTCGGCAACCAGTCTGTCACTATTCAGCACTAATCCTGTACAACTGAAGGTCAGCGGCGGTGCCGCTGACCTCTTTCATGACGGAGTCTTACGATGATTGCCGCCCTCCCACCCGTTCATTGCATCATCGAGCACCATAAGGAGACTGGTGGCGCCATGACGCTGGTCCCGACGATCGAAAGCGACGGTCGCGGCGAAGGAACGTATCAGTTCGAGATTATCTCGAATTCCAATGGCAATACGTCAAGCAATGTTCAAGGCGGTGATTTCCAGAAGGATGACCCGGGACGGCTCGCGCTTTCGCGATCGACAGTCTCCGTGTCACCGAACGGATGGAGCGCACGGCTCACCGTCTATGGCCCAAACGGCGAGAAGCTCTGCGTGGTATCCGTGCCGTGACATTTATGCACCGATGGCACCAACTCCCCACGCGCGGATACCGCGGCTAATTGATTGTATACTAAATTATAATAGTAATAGACCTCAGCGTGTCGCGCCGGCCTGCGTCGGTGCCATCTTGAGGTGACGAGAGAATGCGGATCCGCCAAGCCGTTCTGCCCCAGAAAATGGCCGCAATTCTGGTTGCGGCTCTAGCAAGCCTTACTGGCACGACCTCCCCTGCACTTGCCGACGACACCAAGCTAACACCGCAGAACGAGGACACCGCGCCTAGCCTAGAGATCGGCACCGGCATCAACTGGCTTAGCTTGCCGAGCTGGGGTTCGCGAAGGCCCGATTTCTTCGGAAGCGGAGACAGCAGAGTCGTTGACGACGGCCTCAATATCGGCATCAGCCTGGATCTGCCGCTGGGGCAGATAGGGTCGCAACCCTTTGTTCTGGAGTGGAACGGCAGCATCGCGGACCTTTCGTCCAATTCCACGAGCCGAACGAGCCTTGCCGGTCAGAATTCCCTGAACCTAAGGTTTGGCAACACGGCCAACGGCAGTGTCAATACTCTCACCGCGTCACCGGTTGGCATCCTCCCTGCGGCTGCAGTGGCTGATGTCACGGTAAACGACAGCGCGGGCGGGACGGCGCACATTAACTCCACGGCGTCGTCTTCGGATCCCACTGGCCGGATTACACAGTTTGCGTCAACCAGCTCGATTACCGGCGGCGTATTCACTGCGCTTGTGACCAATGGTGGCACGCCCAGCGCAGCGGCCTATGCGGCCTATGCCGACAATACCGGCCTTACCCTGCAAGCAACTGGTGACCTTAGCAGCAGCGCTATCATCGATGAGCGCGACGAGGATACGACGGTCATCGATCAAGCATTGTTGCTCGGTGCTCCGGTCGACCTGCAAGGCGGCTGGACGGTGACCCCCAAATTCGGTCCGATGTATCGCTCCATCGATCGTGATGTGGATTTTCGCCGGACGCTGGTTATAGGAACCAGTATCCCAGGCGTGGTGGTTCCGCAGGTCGGCGTCGCGCAGAACGACGAACTTGATGCACGCTATGTCGGCGCGTTGGCCGAGCTCTCGGTCGCTAAGGCACTGCAACCGGATCTCAGCGTCTCGCTCGATGCGAGATTGGGTGGCGCTTACCTTCACTCCCGTTATAGAAGCCACTACTCTGCGGTCCTGCCGAGTGTATCGACGGGCGCTTTCGACTTCGTCTCCGAAACGCGTGACGATGCCAGCCTGCTTGCCGGAATTGGCGCCGGGCTGCGCTATGCGCCCAAGGAGAACCTGCTTGTCGGTTTGAACGCCGGGATCGACTACGTCAACAAGGTGCCGACGATCAATTACATCGCAGACGCAGGTGGCGTGTCGCCTACCATCGGCATGAGTCACGCGATCGACTACAACGTTTCCGTCAGCATTACCTGGCGGTTCTGAGCACGATCAGCACATGGCTGAAAGCATCGAAAGGCAGTGCAGAAACTGCGTCTGCCGGTTAACGCCCACGCGTGCCATCGCCGAAGCAAGCTGATTGTGGACGGTGTTTTTTGAGACACCACGCTGCCGCGCAATTTCCGATGCTGTTTCTCCCCTCAAGAGGCAATAGGCAAGATCGGCCTCCGTCGGCGTCAAGCCAAAAATGGACTTGATTGTGTCAGGCGCCAGCAGGCTGTTTCCACCAAGTTCGCGTATCGTGAGCATGTAAACACGCTCGTTGGTGCCAAAGACATTCTTGAATTGCGATCCCAAGCCAACCCGTCCCGACAATGCGTCCACGCTGACAAGCCACTTGATGTTCTTTACCTTGTCCTCGACCCAGGCGACGTGCCGGACACGCCCATGGGTGGCCGCCATGCCGATCAGCCGAGTAATTTCTTCCTGAAGAGCAATATCGACGAAATCGATCACCGTGTCGCTATATTCGACGAGCAGATGGGACGCTTCGACAAACTTTTCGAAACTCGCATTCGCCAGGCGCACCTGATAGTCCTCGGTGATGATGGCAGAGGGTGCCGATGAACTAAAGAAGGCGCTTTCCATATGTGCGGATTTTTCACGCTCCAGAAGCGTAGCCTTTTGTATGGCAAAGGCCGTCTGAAAGTGCGGCAGTAATTTCATCAGAGTTTCAACAGCTTTGTCTGTTTCGCTTCGACCTGGCCGATCAAATTGAAGCATCAGTGTAATGCGGCGCCCGCCTTCCTTGACGAGCAAGAGCATGAGAAGGCTACCCTCGGCACCAAAGCACTCGTGTACAGGCACGTCCCATTGCGGATTGAGTTTGGCTTTCAAGTCTACCGTCAGGAACGCCCCTTGCCCAAGGGTTAGCGTCGCTGCATGCAATGCAGCTATCATCTGCGGATTGCTGAGCGCGACTTTCGGGACGCCCTTTGCAAACACGCTCGCGCGCCGATCTTCGGCTCCCTTAAAGCCCACGACGGCACCCGCTCCAGCTTTGGTGATGTCGATCAGTTCCGCTAAAAGCTTTTCCCATTCGGGGGGGCTGACAACGGTCTCATAGATCAGTTGCACCAAAGGCAAGTAGATGTCTTCACCAAAGCTATTGATCATCGGACCCACTCCAATGCTGTGGCGAATTTCCAAATTGTCAGATACGGACACGTGCTCTCAGAACGCTATCCGTTCGATACCGTATACAGCGGCACTTTTGCCGCGCTTTCACCTCTCATGAGTAATTCAGGCTACCTTCATCCGGTCCGACCGTGCGGTCGAAGGTGGTTCCCAGCCACTCGCCTGTCGACTCCACGCCTCGCGGCTTAAGAAAAGCCGAAGAGAAGCCACGTCTCAATGCGAAACATCGGAGGTCTCCTCTCGATTGTATTTTCCTGTTCGTGCAGCCAATACTTACAACAACACCGCGCTCATTGGGTCGTCCAAGACCAAACAACGCCAATGCCGGTCGGGAGTAATCCCGACCTCCCCCCTAAAACCTAGAGACTTCTAAGAATAACATGCGCCCTCTTGTTGTAAAATGCTTAATATATACCCACTTATTACAACAATAGGGGTATATATTGTGCAATCTGCTCAAAAGAGCACCGAGGGCCAAGGAGATTTTCCAGGCGCGGAGGCACAACAGAGGCGTCAATCTTTTCAGTTTTTCTAGTTTTAGGACTTGGTTACGGGGGGCACGCAACCATCTCAAATTGCTATTTCAAACATCAGCGTAATTATTACAGAGCCTCGCGGCTGGAGGGCCTGAACCGGGACTATGGAACCTCAATCCTTGTCAGCAGTTCGATCCGCGATTCTGTTGCGGAGCGCTTCGGTTTCGTTGCGATGGGCACGGTGCGCGTCAGAGTCCGACGCGGGCAGACAGAGCTTTACGCGCTTGTCGGATGATCAGATGATCGCCATGCAGCTGGTGGGAACGGGTTCCGCTTGGGCGATCCGCGCAGATCTTTCTAGTTTTAGGGGATTGGTTGCGGGGGCAGGATTTGAACCTGCGGCCTTCAGGTTATGAGCCTGACGAGCTACCGGGCTGCTCCACCCCGCGTCCTCTAGGTAAGCCGCTTTGCGGCTTATCCGGTGTGCGTAAATCCGGT
>NZ_LOKY01000040.1:0-4103 GCF_002211315.1 Rhizobium sp. R693
GACGTGATGCGGTGCTGCGCAGCCGAAATGGCTCCGCACCGCAACCCGCCGCTACCGCCCCAAACACAGCAACCCAAAACCGCTGGAGCGAACTCAAAATTGGATAAAACTTGGGGGCAAGGTCATCGAGGATCGCAAGTTTTCGTTGTGGTGGAGTTCTTCCGGGGACCATGTTTCGCGCCAGCCCGACCAGCCGCCCGGGAACTCCGCTCGAATTGATCAAGTTTCTTGATCTGTTAGCCTAATATATCAGTTTTAGTGAACTGAACAAATAAAGAGCAGATTGGCGGCTGATCGACTCCGGACTCAGGGAAACCGGCTGATCGGTACTCATTTATCACGCACAACGTCCGATGACGTTTGACAATTGCCATTTGTGCTTGATAACATGCTTCTCATGAAAGAGGCATTTTCCCTGAAGCAGTACATTACATACATCCGAGTTTCGACCAGCGAGCAAGGCAAGTCCGGTCTTGGTCTTGAAGCTCAACAGCGAGACATAGACATCTTTCTCGATCAGTTTTCCGAAGTGCCGTTCGAAGTGATCGCCAGATTTCAAGACGTTCAGTCGGGCGGTGATGATGATCGCCCGGAATTGGCTAAGGCGCTAGCAATGGCACGCAAGACCGGCGCTGACCTGCTGGTCGCCAAGCTAGACCGCCTGTCCCGTAAGGTGTCCTTCATCGCTACCATCATGGACGATAAGCGCGTGAACCTTCGCGTTGCATCCATGCCGCATGCCGACAAGTTCCAACTCCACATTTACGCGGCTCTAGCTGAACAGGAACGAGACTTCATCAGCGCCCGGACTAAGGCAGCACTTCAGTCAGCAAAGGCCCGTGGCGTGAAGCTCGGGGGAATGCGTGACAAGACCATGAAGCGCAATGAAGCTGCCAAGACTAAAGCGGATAGGTTCGCTGCTTCTGTCCTGCCGTTGGTCGGTAAGCTCCGGGATGCGGGCGAGACATTAGAGAACATTGCCGACGCCTTGAACGAAGCAGGCAAGCTATCGCCACGCGGCGGACAATGGACCGCGACTAGTGTGAAGCGCGTCATCGAAAGAGCCTGACCGGGCACTTCGATTGGTTTAACTCAGGCACACCCAAATTGAACCGACAGACGGTTGCTAAGGCCTTCATGGGACGCAGCAAAACACCGCCGCCGTGGGCAGCTATGAGGGACCGGCTCTTCATTTGCATATTTCAAGTAGGTCCATGTTGCGCAAAGCCGTTTGCTTGCGCGGTGCCTTGGCGACTCCGATTTCTGTCAGGTAACTCGTCCCGAGATATCGACTTCTTTCTGTCGTATAAGCGGCAGCGCTTGCTTAAAATTTTAATCGAAAGTCGAATTATTGCTCTTTACATTGACCTTAATGGGATCTTCTACTTTGTTGAGTTTATTATTAAATCCAGTAACTTTGTATATCTTGATAACTTCCCCAAATTTAGTTTCGCCCTCATACGACTCTTCTATCGCGGAACTGTTGCGTTGCTTTACAGAACCCGCCATACTGCCGACATTGTAGCTATCGGCAAATTTTTTGGTGAATTGGTGAAGATTTGCGCCTTTCGACAAGAAAAAGCACTCCGAAAGCTCAAGTTCCTCAATCACCGGGTTGCCGTCGCCTAAATCCCCTGATGCGCAGATATCTCCGGAGGCAGACAGAAAGTTCACGTGGCTTGGAATTTTGAATCCGCCTTCGTACTCAACCTTCTCTCTAAGTTCTGGGCTAAATCCATCAATGTGCAGCGACATAGCCTGCTCTTTAGACATGCCTAGACGCAGCCCACGAAATGCGGTCTTATCGCCAGGTATCTCCGTGCGAGAGGGTATACCTGGGGAAACGTCCGCAGGTGAAGAGCCGCCCTGTACGAGGGAACTGCCCGATGAGTTGTCGGATGCTCCATTCCGGCTCTTGTATCTTTCAATGTTGTCGTCGATGCCGTCATAGCAGAGATCGGCTTTACCCAATGACGGTTTAGCCAACGTCACCCATTTCTTCCCATCGAACTGAAGCGACTCCAGAACGCAGTCTTCACCACTCTTCCACGTCGAAATCATCAGACTGCTGTTAGCACTGAATTTCAGAGAAAGCGGACCGACTTCTTCTCCGCCGCGTGGGAAATCGAATTGCTCGCCAGTCCTCAGATTGCTTAGAATTGCAAACGAACAGCTTGATCCGCATCCGATTTGGGTGATTGTGTAATCGCCGGAAAAGTTGACGCCTTGGCTCATCCCTTCCAGGATGCGGGATCTGAAGTCCGCAAAGCCCTTGTCCCGTCCTTTAAAATCGGGGCGGTGAATAGGCCCATTGTAAACGGAAGTAACGGCGTATCGGCTGGGCGAAAGGTGCTCGAATTGCGCAGGAGAGGATGGCTCTGGTGCCAGCGCATCGCTATCGGCGACTATACCCACGCATTCTTCGCAATCAGACTCGTCTTCCGCTTGGTATGAACTCCAAAGCTCGTCTTCATCGAGGATTCGCATTGTCGCAATGCAATTGCTCTGACGCTCGACGGCAAGGTAATTCTTATCTTTTCTCTTGTATATCGTTACATATTTCGCGCCGTCCAACTCCCTTTCGAAAAGGACCCCGTTAACGGTCTGCATCTGGCTTTTCAATTTCGCTTCGGAGATGCACGCTGCATTCGCATAAGACGTTGTGCCCGCAATAGCAGCTAAAACAAGAAAACTCTTCAACATGCTTCTGTTCATATTCCGTGATATGTGTCTTAGAAGCGCGCTATTATTGTCCGCACGGCGCGTTTGCGATGGTCTAGCCCGGGATGCGGTTCCAGGGAGCTAGACCTTGCATTAGCAGCTCCAATGGCTGCGCTACTATGCAGCCTTGGGTCGGGTGAACATGACAAACAAGCCGAGAATGATAGCCCCGATCACCCAAATTCCGAGAACTAGCGCGGCTCCAATTCCCGTACCAATCGCCGCACCCGCTTGCTCGGCACCATTGAGGTTCTCAATGCCCTTGGTGGCGGCATTCATGCCCGCAAATAGCCAAAACGCCATTAGGATGTTGAATGCGATAAACGACCACTTGAAGAGCTTCCCCATGAAGCCGCGCTTTAGCTTCCTCAACTGAACACCGCATTTAGGGCACTTAAATGCGCTGTCGCTCACGCTGTTCTGGCATTCCGGGCAACTAATCATCGCCATTCTAAAAACTCCTCATTGCTTAGAAATGTCATTGAAGTGGAATAGGAATTCGGGGTCGCTCATTGCTCCCCGAATTGTCAGGCTGGTTTCCTTCATCCCGTCTTCGTCAGAGGGCAAAAAGCTACCAGACACCGTTACGGCATCGCCCACCGACATCGTCAGCAGCGCCGTGTAAAGAGGCGTGCCCTTCTCGATCAGGGTTCCATCCATGATGTCGGAAAGAGCGTTGTTCCACGTACCGATATCGGTGTTGGGTGAAAGGCGAACCGACAGGATCGCCTTGCCTTCGGTGTTCGTTTCGAGCCGCGTGATCTTGCCCCGCCATCCGGCAACGCTTCGTTGCGAGCCGAGCGCCTTAACTAGGGCGGATCGCCTTTCGTCTCGCAATACACTCTGCTGTAGCTCGTTAGATGCCGATGCGAAGCGGTCGCTATATTCAGCGGTCACAGCCAAAAGGCGGCTCTGTTGTTCTGGGAGACTTGGCTGTTCCGTCCCACCGGGTGCGACAGAAGCCAAAGGCGTCTGTGACGCGGCTCCGGTCTTATCTTGTGTAGACTTATCCTGTCCGGCGATACCGGCTAAAATAACGACGACCGCAACTCCGCCGCCGATCCACTTGATCAAGCCAAACCGAGAACGGCGTGCTCCGCAATGCGGACATGACTTAGCTGACACCGAGATTTGCTTACTGCAAGTTTTGCATGCAGCCCAAAGACTGTCCGACCCCATTAACTGCCCCAATATTCCCCAAATCGATTGGTGGCAGGGAATCAATTGTAATGTCAATAAGGTAACTCTAGGACGTAACTCATAAATTCTCTTGGCGTACTGCGTTCGGCGTGATTCAAGGCTTCCGAATTGGGAGCAATGATGACGCGCCGCCGCTACGAACTCACGGACCACGAATGGTCAATTATTTCGCCGCTACTACC
>NZ_LOKY01000041.1:0-3540 GCF_002211315.1 Rhizobium sp. R693
GGTGACCACCTTCGAAACCGAGCATGTCGTTAAGATGAAGCCCGGCCAGACCGTAGACGCCGGCGGCTATTCCGTGCGGTTCGACGGCATGCAGCCGGCCACGGGCCCCAATTACAGCGAGGAGCGCGGGCACTTCATCATTAGCCGTGGCGGCGTCGCGGTTGCCGATGTCTGGTCGTCCAAACGGGTCTACACGGCGCGCCAGATGCCGACGACCGAAGCGGGCATTGTGACGTTCGGCCTCAGCCAACTCTACATGTCGCTCGGGGACCCGACGAACGACGGCGGCATCGTCGTGCGCATCTGGTGGAAGCCCTTCATCCTTTGCATCTGGGGTGGCGCGGTGATCATGGCGATTGGCGGGTTCGTTTCGCTGAGCGACCGGCGCCTGCGGGTCGGCGCGCCGAGCCGCAGGGCAAAGCCGGCACGCCCGGCCCTGGAGCCGGCGGAATGATCCGGCGCCTCCTCGTCGTCCTGGCGGTCGTTTTCTCGACAGCGCCGGCCTTTGCCGTCAATCCGGATGAGGTTCTGGCCGATCCGGGGCTTGAGGCGCGGGCCCGGGCGATCTCCGCGGAGCTGCGCTGCATGGTCTGCCAGAACCAGTCCATCGACGATTCCAATGCCGAGCTCGCAAAGGACTTGCGCTTGCTGGTGCGCGAGCGGCTCACCGATGGCGACACCGATGCGCAGGTGATGAACTACATCGTCTCGCGATACGGCGAGTTCGTCTTGCTGAAGCCGCGTGTCAACGCGCGAACGATCCTTCTTTGGGCAGCACCGCTGCTGCTTGCCGGGTTCGCTTCCGGGGTCCTCGTAGCCGTCGCAAGGGGGACAAGCAACAGGACCGTCGTCGCGCTCAGCGATGAGGAGAACGCCGAACTCGAGCGCCTGCTCGCCTCGAAGTTTGACGGAGATCAAAGCAGGGCCGATGCCCCGCCTCTATCCTAATTGACGCATAACAGGATTGTGAGGGGCAGGACCATGCAGGCGAAAGACATAATGACCACGAACGTGGTCTCAATCAGCCCAGCAGTCGGCGTGCGCCACGCCGTCGCGGTCATGATCCAAAACAATATCAGCGGGCTTCCCGTCGTCGATGATGAGAGCCGAGTTTGCGGCATGCTTACTGAAGGCGATCTCATGCTGCGCAGAGAAATCCGACTTTCTCCGCGCGCCGTTCGGTCGGCCGAACTCATCTCCGAAATCGACCTGGAGCGCTATATCTGCAGCCATGGATGGAGTGTCGCCGACGTCATGTCTCAGGACGTCATCGTCGCGCGGCCGGATAGCGAAGTGTCGGACATCGCCGAAAGCCTGCAGGCGCATCGGATCAAGCGGCTGCCAATCGTCGAGGACGGCAGACTGGTAGGAATAGTCAGCCGCCGGGACATCCTGCGCATAATCGTTGAAGCACCGTCCACAACACTGCCACGAGAAGACGAATCCATCCGTCTTGCCATTCGAACCCGGCTGCGCGCCGACCTTGGGCTGACGCCTCAGAAGATCCAGGTGTCGGTCGCCAACGGACAGGTGACAGTGGATGGCCAGGTTGAATCGGATCTTAAGCGCAAGGCGATAAAAGTTCTGGTCGAGAGCCTCGGAATCGGTGGATACCGCGACCGGCTCCGCGTCGCGCCCTCCGCAAGCGAATGACATGGCGGGCAGGCAGCCGACGGTAGACCGCATCTTTGCGCAACGCCAAAATCAGACATCTGGTCGCTGGCCAGAAGAAAGGGCGGCGTCGATCGCGGGGTTGATCTCCTGTGAGAGGCTGTTTTCGTCCAGCGGTCCGACATGCTTGTGCGTTATCCGTCCCGAGCGATCGATCACAAAGGTCTCCGGAACCCCGTACACGCCCCAGTCCATCGCGTTTCGTCCCGCATCATCGACGCCGATGGCAGCGAACGGATTTCCTTTGTCCTCGAGAAAGGCCAACGCCGTTTTCGGTGCGTCCTTGTAGTTGACACCCACCAGCTTGACGCGCGGGTCGTTGGAGAGCTGCATAAGTGTCGGATGTTCCTGCCGACAGGGGACGCACCACGATGCGAAGATGTTCAGGACGATGACCTGATTTTCGAAGACGCTATCGTCGAGCGCCGGCGTCGGCAGTCCGGCGAGCGGGGGAAGGTCCACTGCCGGATGCTTCTGTCCGATGAGTGCCGAAGGTATCGTCGCCGGCGAATACCCCTCAACGGATTCGCGATAGAGAGTATTCGCGACGGCGCCGGCTATTCCCAGAAACACGATCAGTGGAAGACCGGCCAAAGCGTAGTTACGCATGCGGACGCTCGTCGCGCGGCCGGTGACGGCGAACAGTTGCAAGCACACCGACTTGTCGACGGTAGTTTCGCCCGGCAAGCCAGACCTTGAGAGTCGTTGCCAACATCACGGTAAACGTCAAGGCATATGCCGCGACCACATAGTGCTGGTGATCCATTTCAATACTCCTTGTGAACTGCGCACCTTGCTGCGAGCCTGTGTTGCGCGATGAGCTTTCTTCTCCAGATCTCGTTTCTGATCGAGGCCAGGTAGAGCGTGAAGAAGAGAGTGACGAACGCAAGGCCCATGACCATCAATGGTCGCAGGAATTCGATATCGAGCGCCGGTCCACCCAACCGGAGGACGCTTGCAGGCTGGTGGAGCGTATTCCACCAATCGACGGAGAACTTGATGATCGGGATGTTCACGAACCCGACGATGATGAGAACCGCGGTGACGCGGGCGGCACGCGTCGGCTCATCGATCGCCCGGTTTATGGCGACGATACCGAGATACATGATGAACAAGATAAACATGGAGGTCAGGCGTGCGTCCCAGACCCACCATGTGCCCCACATCGGCTTGCCCCAGATCGCGCCCGTCACCAGCGATACAAACGTGAAGGAGGCGCCAAGCGGCGCTGCGGCCCTGGCAGCAACATCCGCCAACGGATGTCGCCATACGATGGACCCGATGGCGTTGGCGGTCATCACCGTGTAGCAGAGCATGGCGATCCAGGCCGCCGGGACATGGACATACATGATCCTGACCGTCGAGCCCTGCTGGTAATCGACGTCGGAGCTAAAGCTCAGATAAAGCCCCCACGCTAGGCAGAGCGCGGTGAAAGCCAACAGGAAGGGAAGCACGCGCTCGGCGACCTCCAAGAACCTGGTTGGCTGGGCCAAACCGGCAACGGTGCTTTTCAATTGGGCGTATGGGCTCATGCGTGCATGCATTAACGCCAAACTCGCCTCCGCTAATTGATCCCGATCAATGAGGAGACGAAAGCAAGCAACTGCTGCCATTTTACTCTTCGCAGAGAAGGCAGGTCGACCGGATACCCGGGCCGGATCGATTTCGGACGCGAAACGCCGGTAGCTTGATCAAGATCAAATACGGCCACGTCAACCTCCTGTACCGATCGCTTCGCAGAAGGAGCAGATGATGGATTTCGAAGCATTTTTCAAAAGCGAGTTGGACGGGCTTCACGCTGAAGGCCGCTATCGCGTTTTTGCTGATCTTGAGCGTCACCGCGGCAGCTTTCCGCGCGCCACGCGGCAC
>NZ_LOKY01000042.1:0-3359 GCF_002211315.1 Rhizobium sp. R693
GCGAAATAATTGACCATTCGTGGTCCGTGAGTTCGTAGCGGCGGCGCGTCATCATTGCTCCCAATTCGGAAGCCTTGAATCACGCCGAACGCAGTACGCCAAGAGAATTTATGAGTTTACGTCCTAGAACATCTCCATGAAGCAGGCGTTGCGTCAGAGACGCTCCGACGCATGGTGACCGCAGGCTTAATCGAGCGGCCAACAGTCGGCTTTTACGCGCTGCCCGGTCGCATCGAACGACAGGACATAGACTGGGTCGCATTTTCACTGAGATGTCCAAGAGGCGTTATTGGCTTGCAAAGCGCAGCGCTTTACCACAACATGACCGACCAAAGGCCAGGCAAGCTCCAGGCTTTCATACCACGCTCGCGTGGGCTCGTGGTTTTCAGGCTCGACAGTGTATCCCAAACTACTCTCGATCCGATCGTATCTCGCAATCCGTTTCATCTCACTTTGGGCGTGGCGTTAGTGAAGCGATCTGGGATCGCCATAAGAGTCACATCAAAGGAGAAAACGCTCGTCGATCTATTTCTGTTCAGCGAATTTAAGACCATTACCGCGAGCGATCGTCGTGTACGGGTTCCGGAAGAGACCGTTCTGGAAGCTATGGCGCGCTGTACTCGGGATTCATCATTTTCCTTTGATACCTTTCATGAGATCGCGGACGCCTTTGGTTGCGCTCAGAAGGTCCTTCCTTTCTCGAAGGCGAGTCAATATATTGTCGGAGCACCTAGAGGATTTGCCGCTAAATGGCCCATGCAATGAGAGGACCTAAACTTAGCGTCGCAATTGAATACTCCGTAACCGGAGCGGTCTGTGATCTCCCCGCGGATCGTCAATAAGCTTCGGGTAACCTCCTATCCATTCCAAAGGGCAGCCTGAGTTTCCGCCCCGGACCAATCACACGGTCGTCTTCTTTCAAATCAAAGGACGTCCCTACCCCACCACTTCGGTTCGATAGTAGCTGGAGCTTTCGTGATTTCCTTCCCTTTAAGGGATCGCATCGCCAAGAGCGATGCCCAGTTGGGCGAGATACCTGAGAGGGAATGTCAACCACTGTAAAGCGCACTTCAGCCGCAAGCAAAGGCATCATCTGTTTTACGTTATGTTAACGCTAACCATCCACCGTTGCATGATTGCTGTATTGGATTCGGATCGCAAGTATGCGGCGCGCCGGTGTTGGAGCTTATAAGCTGCACTGATTGCGGGGAGCCGATGCTTGACCA
This sequence comes from Rhizobium sp. R693, assembly GCF_002211315.1. Classification (NCBI taxonomy): domain Bacteria; kingdom Pseudomonadati; phylum Pseudomonadota; class Alphaproteobacteria; order Hyphomicrobiales; family Rhizobiaceae; genus Rhizobium; species Rhizobium sp. R693. The sequence continues at coordinate 1,227 of NZ_LOKY01000042.1, forward strand.
TTGCGTGCGCTTGCGGATGCTGATGCGATCGCGCTCTGTCGCCAAGAATACGGACCGCGTTTTTCCAAATCCTAAGCAGATTGTACGGATCATGATCGGGAAGCCCTTTGACCAACCGCTCCAGGTTAATGTTGCCGGACAGGCGCGCGGTCTTCGATGGCATAGACCGCAATTTCGAAGTCTTTGTCTTTGGCGCTTCGTAGGGTGGGATGGGCTTTTTGTCCAAGCCATCGATTGCAGAGAGCAACTTGCCGTTTGTCTCGACAAGCTTAACCTTTTTGAGGTGCCGAATTGCCAAGTTGAAATTGTGATCGAACGAAATGCGCTGTCCTGTTGTTGGATTGACTACAGGGATCGTCGTCTTTTCGGCCGGGATTCCAAAGCCCCCCGCTACCTTTCTGCGAACGACCTTATAACGCGTCCCAGCGGCGGTCACATGCTTGACGATCGCGGCTAAGAGTTCGCCAGGTGGTGGGATAACAAGCTTCTCGGACGCATCGGGAGTGGGGGCCGCTATTTTCGCGCGTGCCCGCTTGGCGGCGGGCTTAGGTGCACGTCCTCCCAGGATGGCCACGGTGGCTGGGGTGAGCTTGATCGAGACCTGCCTTCCATTGGTGGACGCCTCTGCGGCGAGGCCCTTGGTTATCAGCGATGTCGCAAACCGCTCAAGATCAGATTGATTGATCCGACCGATGGAGCCTTCATGATGGTATTCCAACTTTCCGGCTTCGAGTACTATGTTGCCCGTGAAGTCCTTTTTGACGACCTGTGCCGTCATTTCCTCCTGAATACGTGCCTTCACTACCTGCCAGTTCGTCACGACGCCGGCAACTGGCCCCCCGCCAACTCTCCGTGCGTGTACTTTGATACGCGCTGGTTGACTTGCTCTCTTTGGTTTCCTCGGTTTCTTCGGCTTCATGCACCCCTTCCCCTCGGGCCACCTTAGTCAAAGCCAAGTATAGTCGTCAAACCACGTAAACAACGAGGTTTTAGGAGTCTCAAATACTCTCGGGACATCATCCGAGAGCGGCCATGTGATTGTCGCCGAGGCATTGGGAAGCGAAGGCCTCGTTTCTCTGTCGATCTCGGACAGTATCCCGATTGAACGCAGTCTGCACGCAGTGGGTGGCGCGGTGTTCGAAGAGAGGCTCAATCGCCGCCGGGTTAGAGGCCACTATCTCGCTCAGATCGCGATGTTGCTTGGAGGGATCGCATCAGAACAAGTGATCATCGGGAATTTTTCCGACCGGCCGGATCGTCTGAATACTCCGATTTACGGATGGCGACACACGTTGCGACGATGGTGGAAGGCCCGTTGGCTATGGGAGGTTCATGGATCTCTGAGGGGGATGTGGATCCAGTCAGCATCGCACAACAGAGGTCCCGAAACCTCGGCCTTTATACCCGCGCACTGCTCGCGGCACAGATGAACGCAGCAATCGCAATTGTCGAGCAGAACGAGCATCTTGTAAGGAAGCTCGCGAGGACGCTTTTCGAACGAAAGTGTTTGTCGGCGGAAGATGTCCGGGCGGTCATTCAGGCGAGCGGATGATCTTCGGGGAGCGCTGCCAGTTTCTGGACGGCCAAACGCTGCTGATCTCGAACAAATTTAACGTCCATGGGCAGGTTCCTCTGTAGCTTCGAGATGCCGTACTTCGAACTGGATCTGACGCCAGCGAAATGTTCCCGTTGTGTTCGCATCTTGGTGATTTGTCGGCGGCAAAAAATGTGCTATTGGGGCCGCTCCAGCCGGGAGCGTGTTCATGGTTTTTGCGGGATTGGAAGCAGGCGGCGTTTATTGGGCCAGACGGAGAAGTGTCGCCGATACTCAGCCAACGGTGGTGCAGGTATCTACCGTGTTTGGGCGTAACCCAGAGTACTGGACGTTGCTGATTCCGGGGTCAGGCGAGCACCACATGCCTGATGAATTTGATATCATCGAAGAAATCCCGTTCCCGGCTTCTGCACCTATCCGCCAGGCCGCAGAATAGACCGTTTCAAGTTTGTGACCTTGCCCCGTTGAAATAATCCATTTTGAAGTAAGCTCTGGCCCATTGAGAGGACCAGAGAATGAAGCGCAACCGTTTCACAGACGAACAGATCATTGGCATCCTGAAGGAGCACGAGGCGGGC
>NZ_LOKY01000043.1:0-3071 GCF_002211315.1 Rhizobium sp. R693
CGACAAGGCCCGAGAACTGCGCGTGGCGCTGCGCGAGCGGATGTTTTACGTGCGGCTGCGGACGATGACCAAGAACCGCATCGTCACGGTGTTCGATCGCTATCCGGAGCAGACGGCGCAGTTGAAGCAGCTCGGCGACCTGTTCGGCAAGGCCGGCCGCGTCCAGCTGGCGCAGGTCAACGTCTCAGAGATCGACCGCATCCAGATTGATCGTGGTCTCGCCTTCATCACCGACATCGATGGGCGGATCAAGCAGTCGGAAGCAACGATCCGGGCCATGACCAAGGCCAATGCCAATGTGAGGCTGTTGAAGACAATCCCCGGTATCGGCGAGTTCTTCGCCCGGCTGATCGACGCGGAAATCGATGACATATCGCGGTTTCGCAATGCCAAGAAGCTTGCCGCCTATGCCGGCCTTGTACCCTCGACCTATTCCAGTGGCGGCAAGACCTTCCATGGCAAGATCATCAAACAGGGCAACAAGTGGCTGCGCAGGGCTTTCGTGGAAGCGGTCTCGCCGGCCATCGCCAGCGATGCGCAACTGCGCGCCCAGTACGAACACCTGAAGTTTAGAGGAGTAAACAAGGCGCGTGTTGCGATCGCGCGCAAGCTTTTGACGATCGCCTTCCAGATCCTGCGTGACCAGCGCGCTTACGAGCCGCGCGGCGAAAGCCCCACGGAAGGCGCGTCGGCGATATCCCGGTTGTCCTGATGATCGTCCAGCGAGCCCGGCAGGTCTGGGCTGCGCTCCTCAAGGAGAATGGGAAACCGGGAGCCGAACGCCATTCTGTGACCGAAGCCACAGGGCATCAGGGTCACGCATTGGAGCATGGTTCACGAACCGACGGACGCAAACAACCTGTCCAGCGGACGGAGAAGATTTAGCCGATCGGCAAAAGCGCCGGTCAAACCATAACCGAACCCAAGGAGAAGCCGGCAAATGGCGGTGTTTTGTCCCTTGTGTTCTTTCATTGGAGCAAACATGTCCAAAGTAACTTTGAAGGATGTCGCTCGAGAGGCGAAGCTCGGATTGGCGACAGTCGAGCGCGTCATCAATGGCCGCGGCGGCGTCACCGAGAAAACTATCGAGAAGGTTATCCGGGCGGCCAAGAAGCTGGAGTACGGGACACGCCAGTCGCATTTCAACCGCGGCGCAATCCGCATAGAGGTCATCCTCGTTCGCCCCGAAACGAGTTTCTTCGCGCGGCTGAATCAGGCCTTCGAACGGATCGCCGCGTCACTCGACAAGAATGTCATTTTGCATCGGACCTTCGTCAAAGAGAGCGATCCGGTTGGCATGGCGCGTCACGTCGCTAATCCGGCCTTCCGGCGTTCCGGACTGATCATATGCGCACCCGACGATGCGCGTGTCAGCGCCAGTCTCCGAAAGGCCAGCGCAGCCGGCGTGGAAGTGGTTCAGATCGTTGCCCGCTGCGATCCTGATATCCCGTTCGTCGGCATTGACGATTACGCCGCCGGCCGTTGTGCCGCCTACTACATGACCGGCATGCTTGGTGCCCGCGCCGGAAAGCTCGTTGCACTCTGTCATAGCGGCGCCTACGCAAATCACCGCCTGCGCATCAAAGGGTTTTCCGACTACATCGAGGAGCACGGCCGCACGGAGCATTCCTTCTCGCTTGTCATGTTCGGCCATGACGATGATCTTCAATCGGCGGAGCTGTTGAGCGAGGCGCATCGCCGCAACCCTGATATCATCGGCGTCTATTCGGCCGGCGGCGGCGACGAAGGCGTGGCGATCGTCCTGCAACAATGGGCAAAGCACAAAGACGTTTACTGGGTCGGCCACGAGCTGACAGACAAGAAGAAACGTCATTTGCAGTCCGGCCTCATGGACATATGCATCGACCAGACGCCCGAGGTTCAGGCACGACGGGCCGTCGACATGATCCTGCACAAGCTCGACATCATCCACACCGAGATCATCACCGATCCGGTACGCTTCACGACGATCAATGCCCAGAATGTTTAGCTCCTGTGCATTTGATCAAAACGCCTCAGGGAGCACACTCGCCAACGTCGCAATTTCGTGCTGTCTAGCCCTCAACCGAACCTGAGGAGGCGCCGATGCAATCCCTATCCGTCTTCCAGTCGCTCTGGGCAATGGAGCGCCGCAGCGCCATCCAGCCGGAACTGTCGCTTGAAGAGAGCATCGAGCAGATCGCGGAAGCCGGCTTCGATGGGGTGAGCGCCCACTGGTACGACCGCATCTACGTCAGCCGCTTGCATTCGCTTCTGAAGCCGCACGGGCTGAAGGCCGAGGGCCAATGCTTCCCGAAGAGCGTGGACGATCTGAAGCCTGCGCTGGAGAACGCCGCCGAATACGGGGTCGCACACCTCTGCCTGCAGCCCGATGTCCGGCTTCGCCGCATCGAGAACTGTCTTCCGCTGCTCGAAGGCTGGCAGCGATTGAGTGAAGAGGCGAAGATTCCGGTCTATGTCGAGACCCATCGCGACCGGATGACCACCGACCTCTTCTTCACGCTCGATCTCTTGGATCAGCTTCCCAATCTCCGGCTGCTCGGCGATCTGTCGCATTTCCTTGTCGGGCGCGAATTCGCATGGCCCGTGTCGGCGGAAAACCATGACATGATCCATCGCATCCTCGACAACTCATGGTCCTTCCATGGGCGGGTCGCGTCGCGCGAACAGGTGCAGATAGAAATCTCCTTCCCGCACCACCAGCCATGGCTCGATCTCTTCATGGACTGGTGGGAGTATGGTTTTCGAAGCTGGCGACGCCGGGCAGGCCCCGATGATACACTCGCCTTTACCTGTGAACTCGGCCCGAAGCCTTACGCCATCACCGGCCGCGACGGGGAGACCGACCGGTGGGAAGAAGCACTACTGCTGAAAGAGCGGGTGAAAGAACTCTGGGCCCGCACCGCCTGACAATCGACCGCACGTAACAATCTGGGAGGAATTCGACATGGACGTTCGCGCCGCCGTTGCCGTTGAGGCTGGAAAGCCGCTTGAAGTGATGACCGTTCAGCTGGAGGGACCACGGGCCGGCGAAGTGCTGGTCGAGGTGAAGGCGACGGGCATCTGCCACA
>NZ_LOKY01000044.1:0-2599 GCF_002211315.1 Rhizobium sp. R693
TGCCGATTCCGATGAAGCCGCCCCTTTGTTCCGAGATTATTGCGCCCCCGGATTCCGGGATGATCTCGCCCCCTTGAGGCTGGGGTCCTGCTGGCTGTGATTGTTGTCAGTCGATCGTCGTTAGGAGTCAAGATTTCCGGCGCTGATTTCGCCGCAGGCTTTCGCCAGATAGGTCGATGCGATGGGCATTATGAACCAGCCTGTCGAGAATGGCATCGGCGTAGGTTGGGTTACCGATGATCTCGTGCCAGGCTGATACGGGAAGCTGGCTGGTAATGATTGTCGAGCGACGTCCGTAACGATCTTCGAGGATCTCCAGGAGGTCGTGGCGCGCCTGCTCATTGAGCGGTTCCAGGCCCCAGTCGTCGAGGATCAAGAGTTGGACGTGGCCGAGGGTGCGTTGCAGCCTTGCATATCGACCGTCACCGTGAGCAAGGGCGAGATTGGCAAACAGCCGTGGCACGCGCTGATAAAGAACGGAACGATCGTCGCGGCAGGCCTTATGCCCGAGTGCACAGGCTAACCAGCTTTTGCCGACGCCGGATGGCCCGCAGATCGCAAGGTTGTCGTGGGCATCGATCCAGTCGCCGCCAATCAGCTTCATGAACAGTGCGCGATCGAGGCCGCGGTCACTGCGGTAATCGACATCTTCCGGTACGGCCTGATGACGGAGCTTGGCAAACCGCAGACGGGCGGCAAGCTTGCGATCGTGGCGCGAGCTCCATTCTCGCTCGAGCAGAAGCCCGAGCCATTCGGCATGGGAGAGTTGTTCGCTCTCACCGTTGGTCAGCAGTTCGTTGAACGCTTTGGCCATGCCGGTCAGGCCCATGGCGTTCAATTTATCAAGCGTGGGATGTGCAAGCATATGTCGTCTCCTCAGTGGTAATAGCGGGGACCGCGGATGTTGGAGTGGTTGATCGGCTCGGGTGATGATGCGCCTGATGACGCCGACGGTCGGTCGAGGTGATTGTCGAGAATGGAGCGCACCGAGCCATAGGTTCGCGCACCGATTTCCAATGCCCGCCCGCAGGCCGCGTTGACCCGCTCTCGCTCAAACGCTTTAACGAGGCGGATAATGCCCAGGCAGGCTCTGTAGCCCTGCTCCGGATGCGGCCGATCGGCGAGAATACGCTCGCAGAGCAATGCAACGTCCGATCCGATTGCCGATGCTTCGCGGCTGATGCGCTCGATTGTCCAATCGGCAAAGCGGCGATGGGATGATGGCATGTGCTCGGGCGTTGTCGTGTGCTTGCCATTGCCGCTCGAGCGTCGGTGGGCGGCAATGCGCTCACCTTTGTGGAAGATCTCGATGGTATTGGCGGTGATGCGCGCCTCGACCTGCGCACGGGCAAACCGGTAGGGCACGGAGTAATAGTGCTTGTCGATATCAACATGATAATCGAGGCCAGCCCGCCGTATCTTCCATTCGGCAAAGACGTATCGTTCGACAGGAAGCGGACGCAGGGCGGGATAATCCAGCTCTTCGAACAATTGACGCCGGGTGCGGCCGACGCGACGCAGAACACGCGTGTCGTTGAGATCGACGAGCAATTCGACAATCGCCGCATTCACATCGGCAAGGCTGTAAAAGACGCGGTGGCGTAGCCGGCCAAGAAGCCAGCGCTCGACAATACGAACCGCGGCTTCGACCTTTGCCTTGTCCCGCGGCCGGCGCGGTCGCGTCGGAAGAACAGCGCTTCCGTAGTGAGCCGCCATCCCGGCATAGGTGCGATTGACCTGCGGATCAAAATGGCAGGCCTTGATAACGGCAACTTTGGCATTGTCCGGGACAAGCAACGCCGGCGCACCACCGAAGGCCTCAAGCGCAAGCAGGTGGCATTCGATCCAATCAGGAAGCGTCTCGCTCCAGCGGGCATGTGCGAATGAAAGGCTCGATGCCCCGAGCACTGCGACGAACAGATGCGCTTGCCGCGTCTTTCCCGACAATCTGTCGACGACCACCGTGACCGTGTCGCCGGCATAGTCGACGAACAGCTTTTCGCCAGCCGCATGGTCCTGGCGCATCGTCACCGGCAGCTTCAGTGCCCAAGCGCGATACAAATCGCAGTAGCGGCTGTAGCGATAACCATCGGGATGAAGGCCGATATACTCGTCCCAGAGGATCTGCAGCGTGACATGCTTGCGTTTCAGCTCGCGATGAACATGAGCCCAATCCGGTTCAACGCTGCGACGGTGACCGGTCTTCGTGCCGGCAGCTCTATACAGAGCCGCTTCCAAAATCGCATCGCTGACATCGTCGCCCAACGGCCAGGAAAGCCCGGCAATCTCCACACGGCGCAGCGTCTCACGCACCGTCGAGGGGGCCGCACCAACGCGCGCCGCAATCGATTTGTGGCCAAGACCTTCCTCAAATCTGTATCTCAGAATCTCGCGGACACGCCGCATCTTTAGTCTCTCCGCTGGCATCGCGTTCCTTCCTCTCAGGCAACTGAAAGGACGAACGTCTCACCAGCAGGACACCCCGACAAACAGCCCAATCAGGGGGCGGCATCATCTCGGAACAAGGGGGCGGTTAATTCTCGGAATTGGGGGGCGGCATCATTTCGGAATGCGGGGGCGGCTTGCCTCGGAATCTGCA